>NZ_VHLC01000053.1:0-56130 GCF_006547355.1 Myxococcus sp. AB036A
CCGGACGGGGGACGAGGTGAGGTGGCAGGAGGGTGGGCTGCTGGAGTTTGTGGGGCGCCGGGACGCGCAGGTGAAGGTGAGGGGGTACCGGATTGAGTTGGGGGAGGTGGAGGAGGCGCTGAAGCAGCACGCGCAGGTGAAGGAAGCGGCAGCGGTGGTGAGGGGAGAGGGGCAGGAGAAGCGGGTGGAGGCGTACGTGGTGGCGCCGGGAGGAGAGGGAGGGGCGCTGAAGGAATACGTGAGGCAGAAGCTGCCGGAGTACATGGTGCCGTCGGTGGTGGTGGTGCTGGAGGCACTGCCGCTGACACCCAACGGCAAGGTCGACCGCAAGGCATTGGCTGCTACGGACCTGCGGTCGCGCGTTGCCATCGAGGCCTTCGTCGCGCCGCGCACGGAAGCCGAGCACGCGCTGGCGGGCATCTTCTCGGAGGTGCTGGGCGTGCCACGTGTCGGTCTTCATGACGACTTCTTCGAACTGGGAGGCCACTCGTTGTTGGCAACCCAGGTCGTGGCGCGTGTCCGTACAGCGCTGGGCGTGGACATGCCGCTGCGCGCGCTCTTCGAGGCGCCCACGGTGTTGCGGCTCGCGGTCTGGTTGCAAGGCTCGGAAACGGGAGGGGCCGTGCGTGACTGTGTGGCATTGCAGCCCGATGGTGCCGGCACGCCTGTGTTCTTCGTGCACGCCGTAGGCGGCGCGGTGGGGCCGTATCGCGCGCTGGCTCGGCGCATGGGACGCGAGCGGCCTCTCTACGGATTTCAGGCCGCGGGGCTCGATGGACGCGAGCCTCCTCTGGAGCAGGTGGAGGCGCTCGCCCGCCGCTACGTTGAAGCAATGCGCGAGCGTCAGCCCGAGGGGCCCTATGTGTTGGGCGGCTGGTCCCTGGGGGGCGTGGTGGCTTTCGAGATGGCGCGAGAGCTGGAGCGTCTGGGGCAGTCCGTGGCGCTCCTGGTGTTGCTGGATAGCTTCGCTCCCGACGAGAGCGCGCCTACACGGGAACCCGATGCGGCGTTGCTGCTCGCGGGAATGGCCATGGACCTGGCACGGACGGCAGGTGCCGAGTCCACCCTGCGTCCGGAGGCGCTCTCGGGCCTGACCGAAGAGGAGCAGCTCGCCGCCCTCGTCGAGCATGCGCGACAGGCAGGGTGGCTGCCTCCCGAGGTCGAGGCGTCAACGCTCCGCGCCTGGCGTGATGTGACTCGCGCGAACCTGCGGGCGTTGGCGGCCTACCGTCCTGGTCCCGTTCGGTGCCCCGTGTTGTTGCTGCGTGCGAAGGATGCGCAACGCTCCCAGGCGGTGGAGCCGTCCCACGGGTGGGCCCGCTGGGGGCTGTCGGGCCTCACCGTGGAGGACGTTCCGGGAGACCACTACAGTGTGCTCAGGGAACCGCGGGTGGAGACTCTGGCGCGCCGCCTTGTCGAACACGTCGGCGCCGCCACTGAGCGGCACGAGGCGGCGGGGCAGCAACGCGAGGGCTGAGCGAGGACTCCGCCTGAATGGCAGAGCCATGATGCCCGCTCACCAATGAATGGCGAGCCATCCACCAAGAGGTCCGGTGGATGGCCGGGGGCATGTCACGGGACGCTGCGGCTCGGGTTCAGCGGGGGCGGGTTGTGCGTGGCTGGGGGGACGCTTCGGGCGCGAGCGCATCCACGAGTCCCTGGGCCACGGCGGCGGCGAAGGCTTCCAGCGTCCGCTGCTCGCGCCACCGTGCGACCTCCTCGAAGTCGAGCGCATGGTGGGTCTCGATGATGACGGAGGGGATGCGCGGCTTTCGCAGTACGAAGATCTGCCTGTGCGTGGGCTCTCGGGCCACGAAGACGCCAGGCTGGGCGGTGTCGATGGCGTAGAGCCCCTCGTAGTCCACGCCGTCATAGGGCGGGAAGCCCGCCTGGCCCAGCCTGCGCGCCAGGGCGCGGGCCAGTCCCGCGCGTCCAGTCTGGAGGAGCGCGGTGGCTTCCGCGGACTCGGACCAGAGCACGGTGAAGCCAGGGGCGGAGTCCTGCCGGTTGCACTCCTGGTCCGGATTTGGAGACCATGGCGTGGCGGTGCCTCGCGAGTCGGAGTGCAGGCTGAGCATGGCATGGGCGCGCCACCGCTCGGCGGCGGTGACGCGGGTGGGATAGGGGATGCGCTCGCCCGGCCTGCGACTCAGGCGCACCTGGAAGTGGCCGGTTGCCTCCAGCCGCTTCGCCAGGTCTTCCGCCACTCGGAGGGTAAAGGTCTCCTCGTCCTCGCAGGTGACGCCTTTGTTGCCGGTGTTCCCCTCCGCGCCGTGCCCCGCGTCCAGGTAGATGCGGCGCTTTCCAAAGTCCTTGGGGAAGCACACCTCGGAAATGGTGAGGGGCGCGCCCGGAGCGGGCCATGTGGGAGAGGGAGCGACAGTGGTGGGCTCGGAAGAGGCAGCGGGGCTTGCCCACAGGGCGAGTCCCAGTCCCAGCAGCAGAAAGGTCTTCGGCATGGTGATTGAAATGCCCAAGAAAGGATCGTCGCTGCGTAGTCTCCCTTGTTGATGGGGTGGTGTGGAAGCCCACGTCGCGGTCTTATTCGACTCACTGAGTAGAACAACTCCTCATGAACCTGCGTCGGACTGGCATGCGAGTGTCTTCAACCGAGGGGGAAGGGTACAGGGCATGAAGACGATGCTGCTAGGTCTGCTGGTGGCCGCCGCTGGGGGAGAGCCGCCGCCGGCATACGTGCTGGGTTCCTCGGTGAATCTGCGGAAGGAAGCCGGCAAGACGGCGGAGGTCCTCCAGAAGCTGCCCATTGGGACGGAGTGCCGAACGCTGGAGTCCCTCGAGGGGGGCTGGGCCCGGGTGCGCTGCGGAGAGGCGGAAGGCTTCGTGGTGGGGGCGTTTCTGGGCCCCGAGAAGCCGTCGGCGGAGAAGCTCGCCGCGGAGGCCAAGGACCCGAAGCGGACGTTGCTGCAGCGAGAGGAGAGCGCCCTGCGTGCCGCCACGTTGGCTCCGGAGGACGCCGGCCTCCAGAAAGAGCTGGCGACGTTGTTCTTCGAGCGCAACCTGGAGGCCGTCGCGCGGCTGAAGAAGCCGAGCCTGCGGAGGTCGTTCGAGTTTGACTGCACGGTGGATGAGCCGGCTCGGTGCCTCCGGGGTACGAGCGCGCTCTTCGTCGACGGCGTCAAGGTTCGGGCCGAGACGAAGAAGAATCTGTTTGTCATCGCGTTTGGCACGGCGGAGACCTTGACCGTCTACCGGGGTCGGTTCCGATTCGACAACAAGCACTTCGAGAGGACTCAGGAGGCTCACGTTCAGGGTGAGGTTCTGGAGGAGATCACCTCCGCAATCACCCATTCCCTCGATAGGGCTCTCTTCTCAGAGGCCGCAATGCCTTCGAAGAACGAGTTGTGGCCAGCCTTCGGGCGATACGTGTTGAGCGAGGCTGCGGCACAGGTCGTTTCGGAAACTTCATCTGAATGGGCGTTGCTGACATTGGAGAGTGAGGATGGCGTTCCCAGGGTGCGATGGAACGCTTGCCTGAAGAGACCTTACAAGCTGTTGTTGAGGCGTGACATTCATGGGCGGGTGCTCGTCGTCATCGAGGGTCCAGGTGGTGGCTTGGAGCGGTATTGGGTGACGGCTGCATCGAAGAGTGAGAACAGCCTCGACCTGACGCTCGAAGACTTTTACGGGCGGAACGCGCGTCAAGAGCGCTTCAAGCTGCCGGAGCCCGGAGCGGACATCGCGTTCTTGGGAAAAGCCGCCTACACATATGCGTTTTCGAAGTACCCCGATACTGGGGGGGAATGTCTGGAAGGTGGTCCCTGACGCAGAGTCGGTCCCGACTTCGAGCTGCCGTTGAGATGTTTGAAGCAAGGAATTGATCTGGTGCACTGGGGGAGTGCACAGAGATGGATTGATTGAACGCACTCATGGGGGAGCGCGTTGTGTCTCGGAAAAATCGATATCCGGCCTTGTGGGACTATGAGGTCCCTGGGCAGCTTTTGTCTGCGCTGGATGAATATCATATCTTGAAGGTCCCATTGCTCGGGCAGCATTACCCGAAAGGGCCGGGAGATTGGTGCGGGCGGACAGCCAGTGCAATGGCCTATAACTATTACCAAGTGGTTCAGGGGGGCGATTTTGCTTCTCGCTTCGTGACGCACTGGGATGGAGGCAAGCCGGGGCAGTTTGTGGATCTGCGATATCCTGGTGGGCAGCGAGCGTTCCATACGAAGCCCACAGCCCCGCCCTTTAATGCCAATCTGAGTGGGTATTCGGTCTCGAATCGCAGCCCTGTTCCTGTTCCTGTCTTGAGTGTGTCTCCTCCGCAGTTTGGGATGGATGACAAGCATGGGTTCGAGGCGGGTGATTTTAGCGCCTCCAAGGTGCTTGGTTTTGCGTACGACCATGTTCTGCCATGCTCGATCAAGGAACGGCGCAGGATGGCGGCGAGAATTGCGAACGATCCGAATTTGATTGAGGGGAAGTTATCGCTGATTCTCAAGGCGCTTGTTGCCAATAATCCGGTCATCTTTTATTCGGGATTCTCTGCGAACAAGACTGAGCCCATTCATCTTGTTCTGATTGTCGGATTCGCCTGGCTGGTGGATGCTTCCGGACGTCATCTCTGGCTGGCGGTTGCTGATCCGGCGACACAGAACAACAAGATTGGTGGCAAGAAAGGAAGCGGTCTTTTCTTCCCTCCCGAATCAGGATCGAGGGATGGAACGGATCTGAATGCGATTGCAAAGAAGCAGGTCACGGGTGAGCACGATCTTCTTCGGGTACGCAGAGGTGACTGGGAGAATGCGCAGGCGTCCGTAGTCCTGATTCGTGCCCGCAAGCTGTTTGAGGAGAACACCTATAGCGCGGTGCCTGACGACTTGTTCATGGACTACCGCCACGACGAGCACAAGGGTGGAGCCTTTCTCTACTCGCTCCGTCCCACCGTCGTCCCGCCTGGTTTTCTCGAAACCAACGTGATGCGCACGGTCGCGTATCCGTTCGACCACGGGGATACCCGCTTCCGGCCCATCAACTGCTATGCCCTCACGGAGACGGAAATGCCGCCCGGCGGGCTCTTCCCATTGGGAATGCGCCGGAATCTTCATTCGGGAATCCATCTGCCTGCGTCGCATTTCTCGGCGCGAGAGGGGACGACGAGCTCCGCAGCCGGGTCCGGCGTGCGAGAGGTTCGCTGCTTTGCCCCAGGTTACGTGGTGGCCGTCCGGCTGGCCCATGGCCTGCCTGCTCCCCTCGAAGAAAAGGAGCGTGTCGAGACGGGACCCGAGGCGCACGAGTTGGCCCGGGAATTCACGGGCAACCACAACTCCTTCGTCCTCGTCCGGCACGATGTCGAAGAGGTAGCGAAGACGGAGGGCCAGCCGCCGCGGCGTTTTACGTTCTACAGCCTCTACATGCACCTCGCTCCTCCGGACTGGAAGGACCCGGACACATACCGGAACGTGGACTGGTTGAAGCTGCTCGTGCGGCGCCACGGCGCGCTGACGGTGGTTGATCCGGCGCATGAGGCGTTTCGCCAGACACGGTGGTTGCAGGAGGCCCTGCCGGAGGCGGGAGCGGACGTCGTCGAGAAGAAGGGGGGAAGCTACTCCGTCGTGGGGACGGGATTGGGCGTGCCCGAGACACTGCGCCTGGGAGATGCACAGGGGGACGATGTCCGAGCGCTCTGGAGGCCGGCGGACCAGGACCTGACGGGGATTCATGAAGCACTGCGCGAGGGGCGGATGGTGACGCTGCGTCACCCCTTGCTCAAGCTGGAGGCTGGCGCGGTGCTTGGCTACGTCGACAGCAGGAGCAAGGCCATCGGGGATGGCTTCGTCCACTGGGAAATCCTGGCGCCCTCCGAGCCAGGGCAGCTCAAGGACTTCCTCGACTTCGCGAAGGACACGCTGGGGCTGGGCGACTTCTTCAAGGTCTTCGAGGAGGCGGACCAGAACAACTTCTTCGACCCGTCGAAGGGAGAACTCGACGCGCTGATGAAGCTGGCGCCCAAGTCGATTCACGCTGCGGGGAGCCCCGAAGAGGAGTGTCTCGCTCGCTTCGAGCAGACGTATCACCACGGCGCGCTCAAGGAGATTCTTCGCTCACCTCGCGCGCTCGCGTTCTCGTCCGATGATGCGCCTGGTGATGCCGGCGAGCCTTCGTTTCCCGCGGAGCTTGTCATCACCAACTACAAGGACACGCTCCCTGAGGGGACCTACTGGCTCAAGTTGACCTTCGAGCCTCCTTTGGGCGAACGGTACGTCGCTTACGATGGAAAACAGAGCCGTCTCAACGTGCGCTTGCCGGCTGGGGCTCGACGAATCTTCGTGGAGCCGGCCGACGGCTCCGGCTTTCTGCTGCAGGTGGGCGGCGGTGCTCAGGATGCACTCGAGCAGGAACTCCAGCACTTCAAGAGGCTGGCATCCGTCCGTTGGCGAAACGTGGTGCTCAGGCACCTGAACGAGTGGTTGCCGGAGAGCATTGTCGTTCAGGTGATGAAGCATCTGGAGATTCACGGTCAGCTTCGAATGGGGAGCCAGATCGCCGACATCCAGCAGCCGGACGAGGCCAAGAGGCTGCTGGGCCGCTACGCGGAGGCAGTCGGATTCTGGGCCCACCCGGAGGAAGTACCCTTCCTCGGGCCCGTGGGGGACAACGGTGGCAAGAAGGCGCTTTTCGCAGCGGCGCCTGACGTCGACCAATTGCCCGCGAAGGGGCTGGTCGACAACCCGCACCCAGTCACCTTCGCCTGGCTCCTGATGCTCATGGTCCGGTATGGCCTCGTCCGGTTCTCGGACCTGCCGGCCTGGCGCCCGAGCAACTCGAAGGACGTGCTCGCGGTGGGGTGGCTCCCGGCACGAAGCGCTCATCCCGCATACCGGGTGGGGGAACTCCTGGACGTGGGGGCCGTGGTGCGCGGGAGCGGAGATGACGAGGTGGAGCTGCATGTGCTGCATGAGGGCACACGCTGCTTCCTCGCGAGCGGAAGTTGCACCGAGGGTGCTTTCTTCGCGCAGGTGGAGTTGCCGGGTTGGGGGGCCTGCACGCTCGACATGCCGGGTGCCCGGCTTGTGGGAGCCGCGACATTGGAGGTGCTCCCGCCGGTGTTGCTGGGTGGGCGCGAGTCGGCGGAGGTTCCTGGGAGCCAGGTTGTTTCCTCGGCTCGTTACGCTCCCGAGTCTCACAAGGATGGAACGTTCTCCTGGCGTATTCCCTTCAGGGGGAACTGCCCAAAGCTTCTTCGGGGTTGGGTGCTTCTGAGCGCATGGGCGAAGGCCACGAAACAGGAAGGGCTGCACCCGGAGGCACCTGCGTTCGAACTGGCCCGTGTGGCCATCCCCGTGCAGGGGCGGGAGGACTTCGCGTTCAATGAGGCCTCCGGACTCCGCGTCGTTGACGGCTTCATTCAGAAAGGGGCGCTCAAGAAGCTGGAAACGTATGTGACGCGGCACTTCACCTACCGCGCCTTCTTGAAGGCCGCTGCTTCCAAGGCAGAGCCTCCGCTGACCTGGGCGCTCGTGGAGGCGGTGGAGCGTGTCCAGTGCGCGTATTCAGAGAAGCAGTTGCTGGTGTTGTCCGCGCTGGCCGAGGACGGATTGTCCATCGTGCTCACGGCCACGAATGCCCGGCGGTTGAAGGATGCCGCCGAGAAGGTTCGAGAGGATGGCTGGTTCACCGCCTTGGAGGACGCGGCCAAGGGGGCGATTCGCGTCCGAGTCCCAGCGCCAGCGGAGGGACGTCATCCTGGTGAACTTGTCGTCCGGTTCGACGCCAGCGCTGCTTTCTCGGAGCTGCGGAAGGGCATCCCAGGTACCCATGAGGTCCATGTGAAGTTCGGCGCGTTCTTCCCGAACGGGGGAAGCGCACGGGACTCGCGCCTGGTGACGGCGGATACGCTAGGGAGCCGATGTGAACCTGTGACGCTCGACGCGCTGCGGAGCGGCGCCAAAGCGGGGGCGCTGGAGGTGTGGTCCACCGAGGTGTCGGAGGTCCTTCACATCCCTTCGCTCGAAGCGCCCAAGGTCTTCGTCACCGCCCGGGGGATTCAGCTTTCCTCGCGGTTGCTGGGTGGAAATCGGACCTTCTGGGAGAAGGCTCGACCCATCATCAAGGTGGGCCACAGTTCCCTCGATGAAGCCGCCGCACGTCAGTCCGTCATCCAGAATGGGTGCGTGGTGCGGACCTTCGGGTTCGAGGATGCGCAGGTTCAGGGGCGAATTCTCATCCCGACCGCTGAGGTGGTGAACAAGCATGTGCCCCTGGGGCACGAACGGATCGACGTCCAGCCCGCGAAGGGCCGTGCTTACACCATGCAGCGCAACGCCAGGCTTGAAGCTCGGTCTCACTACCATGATGCCTTCAGCCTGAAGGTCGCCGTCATGACGGAGGCCGTCCCGGTGAGCAGACCCTTCCGATTGGAACTCGCCAGTCCGTCGCTGCCAGGCGGCCCGCCCGGGCTTCCGCTGAAGCTCAAGAAGGGCAGCGTTGTCTACAAACCAGAACGCCAAGGGCAAGGTCTGACGGACGTGGAAGGGGCGCTCCATGCGGACGTGGACCTCAATGACGTCGAGGCCGCGTTGGAGGGCGCCAGGGAATACGTGCTCCGTGTCGTCCCGATTCATCAGAACGACGCGGATCTTGCTCGGGAGCTGAAGCTCTCGTTGCCCGAGCGGATCGTGCCCCGAGTACACGACGACGTGCGGATTCGCCCCAATCTGTGGTGGTGGTCAGACGACCTGGGGGCCGTGCCCATGAAGGGGGAAGGGTGATGGCGGACACAGCCGTTGCTTCACAGTCACATGCTGGCGCCGAGCGCTTCGAGCTTCGGCGTGAACCGGGAGCCGAGGGCGCCTTCTATCTCGTCGCGGTGGCCCCCACGGAGCTCAAGCTCTCCCTGAAGAGCCACCGGGCCGTTCAGGACAGGATTGCCTTCATCCTGGAGGGAACGCACAAGAACCTGCCGGCGGACACGGTCTGCAGCGTTCTGATCAAGACGCACGCGCGTGGGGCGCCAGCGCGGGAGTACACGCTGGTCAACGTCCCACTGCGTGTCAATGGCAGGTCATGCACGTTGGAGTTCGAGGCGGACATCTACGAGGCGAGCTTCTTCGGCCGGGGCCACGCGGAGATGACCATCGTCCCCGACTTCCCCTTCGCGCAGGAATGCTGCCTCGAAAAGCCCTTCGAGTTCGACATCCCCCTGGGGCTCAGGGGGCTCGACCTGGGCGTCCCTGTCCTGTTTGGCCGGCGGTTCCACTTGAAGCCGGACATGGATGCACGTTTCTCCGGCGCGACGCTTCGGCTCTCCATCTACCACTCCGTGGAGCCGAAGCGTGGCGTGGCGCCGAGGATGGCTTCAGAGGAACAGCGCTATGCCGCGCTGGAATGGGGCGCTTCCGACTTGGGCGCGAAGGACTGGCGAGTTGGCTGCGCCTGGAGTGGGGACGGTCTCAGATTGCCATGGCGTGAGCCCATTCAGGGCGAGTACGCCTTCGACCTGCGGCTCGAAGTGCTCCGAGACATCGAGGGGGAGACGCGGCCCTACGTGGTGTGGGAGCAGCCAAGGGCATGCGTGTGCCCGAAGCCGAAGCTGACCGGGTTCGAATTCAAGCACCACGCGGTCACCGCGACGGTGGATCATCTGGAGCCGGATTTCGAGCTCCCCCTGGAACTGACCCACTGGCGGTACGAGGCTCAGACGCGAGGAGAGGCCTTGTCCTTCACCCTGATGGACCCCGTCTCGCGGCCGGTGTTGGTGAACGCCAACGAGAGGGGCCTGTTCCTACGGCAGTTTTTCGACGCTGAAGACTGGCTGCGCCGGAAGAGCTTCGCCTTGTTGCGGATTCCGCGCTCGTTGACGGGGACCGATGAATACGTGCCCATCCGCTCGGTGCTGGACTTCGATGAGACGCAATTCCTCGCGTTCGAGGACGAGGACCTGTGGCTGGAAGCCCCAACGTCGGCCAGGGCTCCCGCGAGGCAGAAGCAGGACCGGGTGCGCCAGGAGCTGGTGACGGCACTGGCCTCCAAGGAGTTGGCGGTCCGGCCTTCGCGCATGCCTCGCTTCGGGGACGTCTGGCTGGGGGCTCGCGACAACCACCTGCTCATCACCGTGAAGGTCATCGGGGATCTCGACTACTGGCGTGAGGCCTCGCCTGTTTTTTCCATCTGCGACGATCTGCGCCCCGCGGAGCCAACGGCCTCTCGGGAGACCGAGGTGCTTCGGTTGGAGGCGCGGCCTCTCGAAGGGAATCCTCGTTACTACGAGGCGCTCGTTCGATTCGACGATCCTCGAATCCGCCAGAAGGTCTTCATCCAGGGGCGAGTCTCAAAACCGGATGCGCGGCTCTGGGATGAATTGGTGGCGGCGCCACCGGCCTTCTCCGTGGAGTACCCAGGTGTTCCTCAGCTCCAGGGACTTCGCGCCGAGTTCGTCCAGCTCACGGATGATACGTCCATCCTGGAAGTCCGCTGTCAGGCCCTCCACATTCCCAATGGAAAGGAGGGGGATGTCATCGAGTTCCGCCTGTATGAGTTCTTCGCTGACGTCGCGGAGCCCGTTGTCTTCGGTGCCGTGCCCTTCCGGTATGAGGTCGCGAAGGGGGCGGCGGGGCAATGCGACGCTCGTGGACGGGTGGTGGCGCGTCTCCGGGAGCCGGCGCTCGTCGAGCGGATGCGGCGCAAGGGCCGATTTCGGATTGAAGCGCGCCTGGTGGATCGGGCGAATGCCAACCACTCCAGCGCGCTTCCTGCCATCCACCTGGATCTGGAGGGAACACCGCGCCGCATCGAAGGCACGCTCATCTACGGCAGCCACCCGAATGTGACGGAGGCGTTCCGGAGGAAGGTTCTGATCATCGCCGAGCAGTTGGAGATGAATGCCGATGATTTGATGGCGTGCATGGCCTTTGAGACGGGCAATGCCTTCCGGGCCGACACACCGAACCGGGCTGGGCATCAGGCGTTCGGTCTCATTCAGTTCACGGCCATCAACGAAGGAAAAGATGCGCTCGACATCAAGCTGTCCGCACTGGTGCGGATGAGCGCTGTCGAGCAGCTCGACTACGTCGCCAAGTACTTCCGCATGTGGAAGGCGCGGTCGAAGCTCCCTCTAGACAATCTGGGTGATGTCTACGCGTGCATCCTCTGTCCAGAGGCGCTCGGCAAGGACGCGTCCTTCGTCTGTTACGCCAAGGGGTCGAGGGGCTACGCGCCCAACAAGGGGTTGGACCGCGGTGGCAAGGGCTTCATCACCAAGGCAGACATCTTGGTTCCGGTGGAGCGGCACCTTCGTGAAGGCCAGAAGTTCCGCAAATAGAGACGTCTCATTCAGGTGACAGCATGTTTCTCCATTCTTGTCTGAAAGACGGGTTACGCGAGTACATTGTCCTCGCGCTCCATGAGGGGCTGCCCAACGGGTACACGCTCGTGACTCCTGCGCGGGGCTGGGCGCTGGAGCGGAGACTGCGCCAGTTCGCGCAGGATTCATCCAACCAGCGGACGCTCCAATCACTGGTCTACAGCCATGGACACCGCAGCGGGATGCGCGCACCGCTGCCGGTGGACGAAGTCGTGCGGCAGGCCGCGCTCCTTCTGGACTCGGGGGTCCTTCGGCTGGCGCAGGCGCCCCCGCGCGAGGTCGCCGTTTCGCCGTCATTCTCCGTTCCCCAGCCTGCGTGTGTGCCTGTTCCGGTGGAGGAGCCGGTCTGGCTACGGCTTCAGGTGGTGGACGACACCACCGATGTGCCCATTGCCGGCATCCAACTGCGCATCCAACTCGACGACCGGTCCGAGCATCAGGCCCGGACGGATTCAGAGGGCCGTATCGACCTGAAAGGCGTTCCGAAGGGGGGCGCCCACGTCCTGTCCGACCTGGAAGGAGCCACCGTGGACAACACATTGGCGCTGGTGCGGACGGGAGGCCCCTGGTCCCAGCAAAAGCCCGCGAAGAGAGGTCAGCGGGCGAGGGTGGCCAGCGCGCCGCGTTTCCTCGCACGTGTCACCCAGCACCGGGTCATCGACGGAGAGACGCTGGAGAGCGTGGCGGAGATGTATGGCCGCACGGTGGAGGAGCTCACCCGCTTCAACTGGAACACCACGGACGCGGCGGACATCGAGCGGCACCTCATCCTCGATGTGGGCTGCACGCGTAGGGGCTCGCGTGGGCAGTACGTCTTCACCCGAGAGGATGACCCCGGCATCCTCTACATTCCCCGTCCAGAGGCCGTTCCCCGGCTGCCTGTGGAGCACAGTCACATCCTGAGGGTGAAGCGCGTCCCGGAGCCGCGACACTTCCTGTTCTCGCTCTGAGCGCCACCTGCCCCGCAAAGACAACGGGCAGGTCCCCGAAAGAAGGGAACCTGCCCGTGTCACTTCCTATCGGCTGGAAGGCCGTGCACTAGGCGCGGACCTCGGGGGCGGACTCGGCCGGCTTCGGCAGCGGAGCCTCCTTGCCCGGCTCACCGCCCGGGGTTCCCGCCACGCCGACGGGAGGCGTCTCCAGCGCCGCCTTCAGGACGTCGTCCATGTGGGTGACGAAGATGAACTCCAGCTCGTTGCGCGCCTGGTCCGGCACGTCGATCAGGTCCTTGCGGCACCGCTCGGGCAGGATGACCCGCTTGATGCCCGCCCGGTGCGCCGCCAGCACCTTCTCCTTGATGCCACCCACCGGCAGCACCAGGCCACGCAGCGTGGCCTCGCCAGTCATCGCCGTGTCGTGACGCACGCGGATGCCCGTCAGGAGGCTGGTGAGCGCCGTCAGGATGGTGACGCCCGCGGAAGGCCCGTCCTTCGGAATGGAGCCCGCCGGGAAGTGCAGGTGCAGGTCCGTCTTCTCCAGGAAGTTCGGGCTGATGCCGAGCTGCTCTGCCTTGCTGCGCAGGTAGCTCAGCGCCGCCGTGGCGCTCTCCTTCATCACGTCGCCCAGTTGGCCGGTGAGCGTCATGCCGCCCTTGCCCGCCATCTTCGTCGCCTCGATGAAGAGCAGGTCGCCACCCGCCGCCGTCCAGGCCAAGCCCGTGGCCACACCCGGAACCTCGGTGCGCTCGGCGACCTCGGAGTAGAACATCTCGGGCCCGAGGATCTCCTTCACCCGGTCGGCGTTGATGGTCTGCTTCTCCGTCTTCCCGCCGGCCACCTCCACCGCCACGGCGCGGCAGATGTCCGCGATGCGGCGCTCCAGGTTGCGCACACCGGCCTCGCGCGTGTACGCGGTGGTCAGCGTGAGCAGCGCCTCGTCGGTGATGTCGATGTGGTCCGGGTTCAGCCCGTGCTCCTTGAGCTGCTTGGGCACCAGGTGGATGCGGGCGATGCTCTGCTTCTCCTCGAAGGTGTAGCCCGTCAGCTCGATGATCTCCATGCGGTCACGCAGCGGACCGGGGATGGGGTCGAGCTGGTTCGCCGTGGCGACGAACATCACCTTGGACAAATCGAAGGGCACGTCGAGGTAGTGGTCGCTGAACGTGTTGTTCTGCTCCGGATCCAGCACCTCGAGGAGCGCCGCGCTCGGGTCGCCACGGAAGTCGGCGCCGAGCTTGTCAATTTCGTCCAGCATCATGACCGGGTTCTTCGTGCCGGCCTTCTTCATGCTCTGGATGAAGCGGCCGGGGAGGGCGCCCACATAGGTACGGCGGTGGCCGCGGATCTCCGCCTCGTCACGCACGCCGCCCAGCGACAGGCGCACGAACTTGCGGCCCGTGGCCTTGGCCACGCTCTGGCCCAGCGACGTCTTGCCGACGCCCGGCGGGCCGACGAGGCACAGGATGGGGCCACGCATGTCGTTCTTCAGCTTGCGGACGGCCAGGTACTCCAGGATGCGCTTCTTCACCTTCTTGATGCCGAAGTGATCCTTGTCCAGCTGCTGGCGCGCGTTCTCGATGTCGAGGTTGTCCTCGGAGAGCTTCGCCCACGGCAGGTCGGCGATCCAATCCAGGTAGGTGCGCGCGACGGTGTACTCGCTGGAGGCCGCCGGAATCGTCTTCAGGCGGTTGAGCTCCTTGTTGGCGACCTTCTCCACGTCGGGCGGCAGGCTGGCCTTCTTCAGGCGCTCCTGCAGCTCGTCGAGCTCCTCTTCCTCCTCGCCCATCTCTCCCAGCTCTTCCTTGATGGCCTTGAGCTGCTGGCGCAGGTAGTACTCGCGCTGGGTCTTCGACATCTCGCCCTTCACGGCGGAGTCGATCTTGTTGGAGAGCTTGAGGATCTCCCGCTTCCGGTTGAGCAGCTCCAGCACGAGCTTCATCCGGGCCTTGAGGTCCACCGTCTCCAGGACGGCCTGCTTCTCCTCGATGGGCACGTCCACGTTGGCGGCGATCAGGTCCGCCAGGTGGCCGGGGTGGGTGATGCTCTCCACCAGCTCGGTGGCGGCGGCGGGCAGCTCGGGCATCAGCTCGATGACCTCGCGCGCCAGCTTCTTGAGGTTGATGCCCAGCGCCTCGACTTCCACGTTCTCCGAAGAGGTCTTGTCCTCCACGGCGTCCACGCGGGCCTTGAGGTAGGGCGCTTCCTGGACCAGCTCCACCACGCGGAAGCGGGCGAGCCCCTGCACCACGAGCGAGTAGTTGTCCTCGCCCATCTTCAGGAGCTTCACGATGCGGGCGACCGTCCCCATGGTGTAGAGGTCGGCGGCACCCGGATCTTCTTCTTCGGCGCGGCGCTGGGTGACGACACCGATGACCTGGTCGTCACGCACGGCGTCCTTGATCAGGGCGATGGTCTTCTGGCGGCCGACGGCCAGCGGAAGCACCCCGCCCGGGAAGAAGACACTGTTGCGCAGGGGGAGGATGGGAAGCACCTGCGGGATGTCTTCCTTGTTGATGAGCCCCGGAGGGGCCATCGCGGTGGGCATAGCGCTCGCAGCGGAGCCCTTCTTCTTCTCATCGGACATGAAATTCAGCCTTTTCCCTTCGACAACCAGTGAACATTTCCAGGTTTTCTGCGGCGGATGAACCAACGTAACAACCAAAACGGACATGGCAAACGCAGTGTGCGTTTTTCCGTCCCCCGTCACCTCTCCAGGGTTCCTCGGAAGTCTCGCGTCCGGACGTAGGGTGGGGCATGATCGCCCCCCTAGCATCTGACGCGGCGCCCCGCCGGGGTGCGCAGCTCTTCGAGAGGCCCCCCATGAAGCTCCGACCCTTCGCCCACCTGCTCCTGCTGCCGTCTCTCTTGTGGACGTCGTGCCGGTCGCCCGTCGACGAACCGGGCTCCAATCTCCCCGGGAAGTGCGAGAGCGAGTCCCCCGTCATCGCGCCGCAGAAGACGGACATCCTCTTCGTCATCGACAACTCCGGATCCATGGAAGAGGAGCAGAACGCCATCGCCACCGAGCTGCCTGCCTTCCTGGAGGCGCTGAAGGAGGGCAGCGGCGTCTCGCAGGACTTCCGGGTGGGCGTGATCACCACGTCCGTGTACCGGCTGGCCATGTTCCAGGGGCAGGAGCAGTACCGCGAGTACACCAGGGAGTCTGGCCGGTTGCAGCGCGTGCCAGACGCGGCGGGCAACCCCACCGACGAGCGCTTCATCGACGGCACGGATCCGTACGTGCTGGAGAAGTTCCGCCGGCTGGTGATCCAGGGGACGGATGGCAGCGGGCAGGAGACGCCCTTCGAGGCGGTCCGGCTGGCCGTGACGGAGCCGCTGGTGTCGACGCCGGGGGCGGAGAACGGCAATGCCGGGTTCCTGCGCGACGGCGCGCGGCTGCTGGTGGCGGTGGTCACCGACGAGGAAGACTGCAGCACCACGCAGCGCCCTCCGCCGGTGTGGGTGTCCGACGACACGTCCATCGACAATTGCAGTGAGCAGTCCCATCTGCTGACGCCGGTGGAGGAGTACTTCGCCACGTTCCAGCAGCTTCGGGATTCAACGGGGGCCTCGCGTCAGGTGCTCTGGGCCACGATTGGTCCGGTGGCGCTGTCCGACAAGCGGGCGGAGCTGATCCGCGACACGACGCCCGACGGTGTCTTCGTGCGCAACGTCGACTGCCCGACCTCCTACGGTCCCGGCCACCGGCAGCGCGCCATGGCGGAGGCGTTCGACCAGGGGCTCGACAACCTCGATTCCATCTGCCGGGACAACTACCGCGACACCTTGCTGCGCATCGCGGAGCTGGCCACGGTGGCGCAGAGCATCGAGGTGGTGAACCTGCCCGATCCCCGGCTGGTCCAGGTGGAGCTGACGCGCGCCAATGACGAGGTGGAGCGGTGCTCGGTGGCCGCGGGCGACCTGCGCTACGAGGCGTCCACGGAGGCGTACCCGGCCCGCCTGTTCTTCCAGTCGAGCTGCCTGCGCCGCGCGGACGACAAGAAGGTGGAAGTGAAGGTCCTCTGCGCCGGCTGATGCCCGGGTGAGCCCGCACCAGCGGGTCTGATCCACGCACCCACCGCCATGCGTCCCATGAAGGCGCATGTCAGACCTCCGAGGATAGTGGACGACCGCCCCGCCGGTCGTTCGGTCCGGAGGGGCCTGGCGAGGAGGCGAGATGAGCGCGGCGGAGCAGCGAGTGGGAGTGGGGCAGGGGACGGGCTCGGTCGTGGAGCAGCTTCGGGAGCGGATCCGCCAATTGCAGGCGGCGCCCCGGCGCTACCTGGCGGTGCTCCGCACGGGCCTGTCGGCGGTGGACGCCCTGCTGCCGACCGGGGGCCTGCCACTGGGGCAGGTGGTGGAGCTGTGCGGTGAGGCGGCCTCGGGGCGCACCAGCCTGGCGCTGCACGCGGTGGCCGCGGCGCACCAGGAGGCGCGGCTGTGCGCCTGGGTGGACGGCCCCCGGGAGCTCTACTCGCCCTCGGCCGCGGCCCTGGGCGTGGACCTGGAGCGGCTGCTCATCGTCCGGCCCCAGGCTCCTGAGCAGCGCATCTGGGCGGCGGTGCAGCTGGCTCGGAGCGGGGCCTTCGCTTGCGTGGTGCTGGACCTGTCGCGCGGCGTGAATCCCGACGGGCGCGCGTGCCGGGTGGCCCTGGCGGAGGCGCGCAAGCTGGCGGACGCGGCGGCGCGCGGCGGCGGGCTGCTCCTGCTGCTGACTTCGCCAGAGTCACCGGCGGACGGCGTGGTCCGGCTGCGGACGGAGGCCCGGGACGGAGATGGCTGGTCGGTGGAGGTGGTGCGCAGCCGGCAGGGGGGCACGGGCGCGCGGGCGGAGCTGCCGTGGAGCGCGCTGTACCCGGCGCTGGGGCTGGAGGGAGGCGGCCGGTTGCTGGACGTGGCCGAGGACACGGAGGACGGCACGCCGGACTTCCTGCGAGATCAGTCCGGGGCGCTGCGCAACGGGCTGGGCATCCTGGGCCAGCGTCCTGGCCGTGACGCGCCCCTGCCGCCCGTGCGGCAGGGACTGGACGCGGCCCTGCCGGCGCACTGAGGCACGACATGCGCAGGGCCTATCTGCACCTCACCCGCTTCCCGGTGCAGCGCCGGGTGGTGGAGTCCCCGGAACTTGCGGGCCGTCCCTTCGCGCTGGTGGAGGCGGTGCGTGGCCAGCGCCGCGTGGCCTTCGCCTCCACCTCGGCGCTGAAGGCGGGGGTGCGCCCGGGGATGACGCTGACGGCGGCCACCGCGCTGGAGCCAGGGCTGCGGCACTTCGACTACCGCCCGGAGGACGAGCTGCGCGCGCTGACGGCGCTGGGCGAGGCGCTGCTGCCACTGGCCCCGGGCTTCCAGCTCTGCGCCCCGGATGGATTGTGGCTGGACGCGGGGGCCGCGCACCTGTGCGACGGCGAGGAAGGCCTGGGCACGCGGATGCTGGCGCTGTGCGCAGAGCAGGGTTACCGGGCGCACGTGGTGGTGGCCTCGGAGGCCTTCACCTCGCGCGCGGTGGCTCGGCATGGCGCGCGCCGGGTGGAGGTGGTGGCTCCGGGGGACAGTGCTCGGGCCCTGGCGCCGTTGCCGCTGTCCGCGCTGGAAGGCCGCGAGGGGGCGGCGTTCTCCGCGCTGGGCCTCACCACGCTGGGCGAGGTGGCGGCCCTGCCCGTGGGGGCCGTGGCGGCCCGGGGCGGCGTGGCTGGCGCACGGGTTCATGCGCGGTGCCGCGGAGAGGACGACACGCCCTTCGTCCCCGCGTCGCTGGAAGAGGTGTTGGAGGAGCGCGTGGTGCTGGACTTCCCGGCCGAGTCCTTCGAGCCGCTGCGCTTCGCGCTCAAGACGTTGACGGACCGGCTGGGGGCACGGTTGTCCGGGCGGTGCCGGGCGGCGGTGCGGCTCACCTTCACGCTGAAGCTGGACCCCTCGGGGCAACGGCAGGTGACGCTGACGCTGGCGCGGCCCACGGCGCGGGCGAAGCTGTTGCACGAGCTGGCGCGGCACCGGCTGGAGGAGCTGCGGCTGGAGAACCCGGTGGCGGAGGTGTCCGCTCGGGTGGACGAGCACTCCGAGGACGGAGGACAGCAGCTCGCGCTGGGGGACGCGCCGGAGGGCGACGCGGCGCTGGAAGTCGTGCTGTCGCGGCTGGCGTCCACGTTGGGGGAGGGGTCGCTCTTCGCGGCGGGCCTGGAGGCGGTCCACCGGCCCGAGGCGGCCCATGGAACACGGGCCTTCCGGCCCCCGGAGGCGCGGCGGGGCCTGTCGGCGGAGTTGCTGGAGCCAGGCGCCCGGCGCGCCTCGGTGTCGGCGGCCTCACGGGAGCGGCCCTCCCGCTTGCTGGCGGAGCCGGCGTGCCTGGACGCGGAAGTGGCGGAGTCCGGACGCTTGCTGGCCGCGCGCATGGCGGGCCGACGGCACCGGGTGACGGCGCTCACGGGGCCGGAGCGGCTGGGTGGGGAGTGGTGGTCGGAGACGCCCTTTCAACGGGACTACTACCGGGTCCACTTCGAGGGGCTGGGCCCCGCCTGGGTGTTCCGCGACGGACGGGATGGACGTTTCTACCTCCAGGGACTGTTCGACTGAGGCCCAGCGGCCCAGCATAGTGGCCTCGTCCCCGTCTCCCAGGTTCCCCGTCATGCGCGTCCTCCGTCCCGCGGCTGTCCTGCTTTGCCTCCTGCTCGCTTCGTGCGCTCCGCGTCAGGTCCGCCCGCCGGGGGCCCTGCGCAAGGTGGTGGTGGTGGTGGGCTCCCGGGTGGACTCGCTGCCGACCTACACGTACCGGCAGGACATGATGGGGGAAGGCAATCCCCGTTCGGTGCTCGTCAGCCAGGCCCAGGCCACGCTGAGTGAGCGGGGCTTCGAGGTGGTGGGGACGCGCATCTCCCAGGCACCGTCACCCACCATCCACGAGGTGGTGGCGATGATTCAGGACAACGAGGCCGAGGCCGGAGTGGTGGTGGTGCTGAACTGGGTGGACGTGACGTCCGCCCAGCTGATGGGCCGCGCGGAGGTGCTGCTGGAGACGGGGGTGGTGGGACCCAACGGCAAGCTGCGCTGGAGCAACCCCACGCGCACCGTCTCCACGATTGGCATGTACCAGGCGCAGACGGACTTCCGCTCCTACCTGCGCAAGGCGGTGGTGGAGGCCATCCAGGCCATTCCGTGAGCCTCGGGCTCGGGCTGGCTCAGCGGGCCTTCTTCGGGCTGGCCAGGCGCAGGTGTTCGTAGACGGTTTCGGCGCGAAGGTAGAGGAACTGGGCGTCGCCGAAGGCCAGGGTGTCCCCGTCGTGGAGCAGCACCTGGGCGCGGTAGCCCAGGGGGGCACCGTTGATGAAGGTGCCGTTCATGGACTCGGCGTCACGCACGGAGAAGCCGCCGCGGGCGGCGTTCCAGCGCATCGTGGCGTGATGCTGGGAGACGGACGGGTCGGGCACCACCAGGTCGCACGCCTCGGTGCGGCCGACCGTCAGCTCCTCGCCGTCCACGGAGGGCTGGAGGAAGTGGACCTCCAGGTTGTCGAAGTCGCGGAGCATGGCGAGCAGCCGCTCGTCCATGTACGCGCGGTGTGCCATGCCGACGGTGCGTGCCGCCAGGCCCCGGCTGTGCTGGCCGACGAGTTCCACGGGCTGCTGGATGAGGGCCACAGGGCCGGACGCGGCCCGGAACGCGTCCAGCGAGGCACCGGCGAAGGGGCGGAGCTGATTCACGGACACCATGAGGGCCTCCACCCTACGTGCAAGTGGCGGGGACGGGAAGCGCCGCGTCCACGTCTTCCGCCGTGGCGTGTTGGGGGCTGGCGTGGGAGCGTGGAGGTGGATGCGGGTACTCGTCACGGGAGCTGCGGGCTTCATTGCCCACCACGTCAGCGCGCGGCTGCTGGCGCGCGGTGATGCCGTCATCGGCGTGGACAACCTGGACCCGTCCGGGGACGTGGCGTTGAAGCAGGCC
This sequence comes from Myxococcus sp. AB036A, assembly GCF_006547355.1. Classification (NCBI taxonomy): domain Bacteria; kingdom Pseudomonadati; phylum Myxococcota; class Myxococcia; order Myxococcales; family Myxococcaceae; genus Myxococcus; species Myxococcus sp. AB036A. Next base: position 20,197 of record NZ_VHLC01000053.1, read on the forward strand.
CGGCTGACGCGGCTCGGCACGCTGCCGGGGGCGACGGGCTTCACCTTCCGTCCCGTGGACGTTACCGACAGCTCCTCGCTGCGAGCGCTCTTCGAGGAGATGCGCCCCGAGGCCGTGGTGCACCTGGCCGCGCGTGTGGGTGTGCGGGCGCCGGCGGGCACCGCGCAGGCATACGTGGACGCCAACGTGTCGGGGTTCCTCCAGGTGCTGGAGCAGGCCAGCTCCGCCCGGGTGCGGCACCTGGTCTACGCGTCCTCCAGCTCCGTGTATGGCGCGGGCTCGGTGCCGCCGTTCCAGGAAGGCGCCGCGGCGGACCACCCGCTCAGCGTCTACGCGGCCACAAAGCGCGCCGATGAACTGCTGGCGCACGCGTACAGCCATCTGCACGGGCTCCCCACCAGTGGCCTGCGCTTCTTCACGGTGTACGGCCCCTGGGGACGACCAGACATGGCCCCCCTGCGCTTTCTCCAGGCCATCCGTGACGGCACCGAGCTGTCACTGCACGGCGAAGGCCGGATGCAGCGCGACTTCACCTACGCGGAGGACGTGGCGGAGGCCGTGGTGCGCGTGCTGGACCGGCCGCCCCCAGGGGCACCTCGCCATCGCGTCCTCAACGTGGGCCGGGGCGAGCCTGTTTCGGTGCGGGCCTTCCTCTCTGTCCTGGAGCGGCTCCTGGGGGCGCGGGCGCGGGTGAAGTCCACGCCCGCGCAGCCTGGGGAGATGGACGCGACCTGGGCGGACCCTTCCGCGCTGGAGCGGGAGACGGGATTCCGGCCGCGCGTCTCCGTGGAGGAGGGGCTGACACGGCTGGTGGCGTGGTTCCACGAACAGTCGGGCACCTGAGGCAGAACGACGAGACGTGGCCGGGCGTCTTCAACGTGCCTCGAGGTGGGGCCTGCGTGCCGGCTACCCGGACGTCACCGTCACCTGGCCATGCTCCACGCGCCACACCTCGGAGGTGCAGGCCTGGGCGAAGGATGTGTCATGCGTGACGAGCATCAGTGCGCCGGGGTACTCCCGCAGCGCCGCCTCCAGCCGTTCGATGGACGGCAGGTCCAGGTGGTTGGTGGGCTCGTCCAGCACCAGGGCCCAGGCGTGTTGGCCCAGTCCCCGGGCGATGAGGAGCTTGCGCACCTCGCCGGGGGAGGGTTGCTCGGAGGCGAGCAGCCGCTCCGGGTCCACGCCGAGCGCCGCGACGAGTGACAGCACGCGTCCGCGTTCCTCGGGCGGCAGTGCGCGCACCGCGTCCAGCGTGGCCCGGGCCTCGTCCGCGCTGACGTCCTGGGGCAGGTAGAGCACGCGCTCCAGCGGAATGCGCGCGTTCTCCAGCAGTGCGCGCACCAGGGTGCTCTTGCCGGCGCCGTTGGGCCCTTCGATGCGTACGCGGGCCTCGCGGCTCACGGAGAGATTCACGGGGCCCAACAGCTCCACGTCACCGGCGCGGAGGCCGGGCACGTCCAGCGTGAAGAGCCACGGGTTCGGCGCGCGCACGTAGTCCAGGAAGACGGAGCGGCCCACCGTCTTGTCCGCGGTGAATTCGCCCACGGACTCACTGACGCGCTCCAACTCGCGCCGTGCATTGCCCACGCGCCGTCCGGCCCCAGCCTCCGCCCAGCCGGCAACGACCTTGGCGCCCATGGAGCGGGCGTCGTTGTCGTATTTGTTCTTCAGTCGCTTGCGGGTGTGCCGCGCGGCATCCGCGGACTGTTGTTCGCGCCGGGCCTGGTCCAGCAGATGCGCCGCACGGCGTTGTTCAGCGCGGGCTTGCTGGTGGGTGGCGATTTCAGCCTCACGCTCGGCTTCCCAGTGCGCCCGCGCGGCGGTGTATGCGCCGGGCCACAGCCGCGCGCTGCCGTGGTGGACGCGCAGCGTGGAGGTGGTGAGGGACTCCAACAGGTCGCGGTCGTGTGACACCACGATGCCCAGGCCCCGGAAGCGGCGCAGCGCGGAGACCAGCCATGTGCGGGCCTCCGCATCCAGGTGGTTGGTGGGCTCGTCCAAGAGCAGCAAGTGGGGCTCCGCGGCCAGGGCGGCGCCCACCTGCCACCGCTTGCGCTCGCCCGGGGACAGCGTGGGCCAGCGCTCCAGCGCGGTGACGTCCAGGCCCAGCTGGCCGTGCAGTCGCCGCGCGACGGAGTCCCACGACTCCGCGAAGGCGGAGATGTCGGGCGTCAGCGCCTCCACCTCCTGACGGCAGAGGCGGAGGGTGGGGGCGGAGGGTTCGAACTGAAGGTGTCCCTCGGTGGGCGTCAGCTCTCCCGCCAACAGCCGGAGCAGGGTGGACTTGCCGGCGCCATTGGCGCCCACGAGCCCCGTCCAGCCAGCGGACAGGTGGAAGTCGACTTCAGAGAGGACGGGAACGGCGTCAGAAAAGGCGAACGAAACGCAGTGCGCGCGCACGGAAGACATAAAGGAAGCTCCTGAATCCAGGGCGCAAGCCAGCCCGAAGGCGGCTCAGCGCGGGAACGTCAACGGACCTGGGAATTCAGCGAAGCGTCCTCAAGGGTGCGTCTGACCTCTCGTTGGGAGGGGGCGTCAATCCCTCCTGGGGATGGTTGCAATCTATGTCCAGACGCGCGCCGGAATGCAACCCCCGCCTTCATGGGGCAGGGGGCACTCCTCCGGCAGTGCGTCCGACAGTCACACATCAACCTGCGGCGGGCGCCGCGAAGTTCCCCGTGTGGCGGGAGAGCCGCCACGCGCCGATGGACGCCAGCAGGGCGCCCAGCATGGCAAGCAGCAAGGCGAGCGCCACGTTGTGCAGCGCCTCGAAGGTGCCGATGAAGAGCACGCGCGGGCCCTGGTCCCACAGCGGGCCGCTATAGGCCTGCAGGAGGGAGAGGATGCCGGTGGCGAAGCCGAGCGTGCCGGCAATCAAGGTGCAGAGTCCAAGCGACAGCATCAGCGGCACGTAGCGCGGCGCGGGCCGGCGCGCGTACTGGACGCAGGTGGCGATGAGCGCGATTCCCGCGAGCAACGTGGGATACATCCCCCAGCCTCCTGCGATGAAGATGTTCTGCATGCTCCCCTCCAGTGGGTGTGTTCGGAGGCTCTGACAGCCGGACACATGGAAGGTTCCCGCGAAGTGACTGCGCGTGCGGTGGTGGACAGGAGGGCGCGCTGTCTGCTCGGCCCCTGATGGCGCAACGGACCGTCGTCCTGGATGCGCGAACGCGAGTCCTGCCCAGTGTCCCGAGGGAGGCGTCTTCCTCCCTCGGGGACTGCCTACGTCTGGGCTCAGTCGTCCTGCGTATCCAGGGCGGGCCGCGAACGCCGAGGGGCCACGGCGGGCGTGCTGCCGGGGAGGGTGGCGTGTTCGGGGACCACCGTGTTCCGGGCAATGGCCTGGGCGCTCAGGCTCGCGGCGGAGCGGGCCGGCGCCGGGGCGGGTTTGGCGGCATCCCCAGTCTGAGCGAAGACTTCCTTGAGGGTGGCGACGGCGCCCAGCGTGGCGGTGGCCTCGTAGGGGACGAAAATCTTGTTGTCGCCCTTGCCCAGCTCCTGGAGGGTCTCCATGTAGCGCAGCGCGAGCACCTCGGGAGTGGCGCGGCCGTTGTGGATGGCCTCGAAGACGAGCCGGGTGGCCTCGGCCTTGCCTTCGGCCTGCAGCATGGTGGCGCGCTTGTGGCCTTCGGCGCGGGCAACCTCGGCGTCGCGTTCGGCCTCGGCGCGGAGGATGCGGGAGATCTTCTCGCCTTCGGCCTGGAGGATGGCGGCGGCCTTGTCACCCTCGGCCTTGGTGACCTCGGCGCGGCGCTCACGCTCGGCGGTCATCTGCTTGGCCATGGCGGCCTTGATGGCCTGCGGCGGCTCGATTTCACGCAGCTCCACGCGCGTCACCTTGACGCCCCACTTCTCGGTGGCCTCGTCCAGCACGATGCGCAGCTTGGTGTTGACCGTCTCGCGGCTGGTGAGCGTCTGGTCCAGCGTCAGCCCGCCCATGATGTTGCGCAGGTTCGTCATCGTGAGCTGCTCGATGGCGAGCGCGAGGTTCTCCACCTGGTAGAGCGCCTTCGCGGGCTCGACGATCTGGTAGTAGATGACCGAGCCGACCTCCATGTTGACGTTGTCGTGGGTGATGACCTGGACGGTGTCGAAGCCCATGACCTGCTCGCGCAGGTCCACGAGGTTGCTGCGCATGAAGCGGTTGCCCGTGCGCATCTCGATGGCGCGAGGGGCATCCACGAAGGGGACGAGGTAATTGAGGCCGCTGCTGGCCGTCTTATAGAACTTGCCCAGCCGCTCCACGACCATGACCTTGGCCTGCGGAACGATGCGGATGCCGGTGGCGGCGACGCCCACCAGGATGACCGCGAAGATGCCGAAAATCGTCACGATTTCCATCCCGCCTACTCCTTCCTTGGGTCCCCCGAGGGAACCGGCAACGACGCCGTCGGTCGGCGCACCCAGAGTTTGAGACCTTCCACCTGCTCCACCGTGACGAGTTCGCCCTCGAGCACCGGGCCCGACAGGGAGCGCGCCGTCCACAGCTCACCATTGATGCGCACCGTGCCCCCAAGCGGGTCGCCCAGGGCCTCCACCACCACCGCCTCCTGGCCAAGCATGGCTTCGATACCTGTCTTCAAATGCGCTGCGTCGCGCATGAAAACGCTTTTGAAGAGGGTGCGAGAGGCCGCGAACAGGGCGATGGAGACGGCGGTGAACAGGTAGAGTTGGCCGTTGAGGCTCAGGCCCAATGCCGCTCCGATCGAGGAGGCCAACGCCCCCACGGCGAGCCAGAGGACCATGAAGCTGGTGAGCTGGAGCTCCAGCGCTCCCAGGAGGAGCGCCGCGATCAGCCAGAGCTGCCACGCGGTGGGAGTGAGGTCCATGAAGACATGTTTGTCAGTCGGATCGGCATCCTGTCAAACGGCGGCGGCGCGAGCTTCAAACATCACGGCTCAGGCTTTTGTGTGGAGCGCAGGTCGCTTAACTCCCTGAGGTTTGCCCGGCCTCGCGGGTGCGCAGGACTTGCTGCGCGGATGCGACATTCACGAATCTCGTAACAAGACAAAAGCAGCGCCTGACGAGTTTGCCAGGCTTGATTGTGGGCCCGAAGGAGGGCGCCGCTCGCTCTGTCCGGCAAGCAGCAGTCGCGCCCCCGCCCGGATCGCCCTCATTCGCGTCAACTCATGAAGTCGCTTGCCCGCACCGCGAAGATCCAATCTAGCGCCTGAACGCCTGTTCGGTATCTAGATCCAGGCGTGGACTACGCCGAGCTGGTCTGCCGCTCCAACTTCTCGTTCCTTCGCGGGGCCTCGCATCCAGAAGAGCTGGTGGCCACGGCCGCGAGGCTCGGGCTGGGTGCGCTCGCGCTGACGGACGCGGATGGCCTGTACGGCGTGGTGAAGGCGCACCTGGCCGCGAAGGAGCACGGGGTGCGGCTCATCCTGGGCGCCGAGCTGACGCTGGAGGACGGCCCACCGGTGGTGGTGTACGCGGCGGATGGGACGGGGTACTCGAACCTGTGCGCCCTGGTGTCCCAGAGCCGGATGACCCACCCCAAGGGCGAGGCCGGGCTGCCGTGGCGCGCGGTGGCGGACCGGTCCGCGGGGCTGCTCGCGCTCCTTCCCGCGCCCGCGCCCTTCGAGCAGGTCGTCTCGCTGGCGGAGGCCTTCCCGGAGCGCTTCCACGTCGGCATCTGCCGGACCCTGTCCGCGGGAGACGCGGAGCGCGAGGCCCGGGCGGAGCGGCTGGCGCTGGAGCTCGGCGTGCCGTTGGTCGCGCACAACGACGTGCACACGCACCACCGCCGGCGGCAGGCCTTGCAGGACGTGCTGGTGTCCATCCGCCACGGGACGTCGGTGGACCGGGCGGGGACGCGGCTGTTGCCCAACGCGGAGCGGACGCTGAAGTCCCCACGGGACATGGCGCGCCTGTTCGCGGACCGGCCGGAGGCCCTGGCGCGCGCGGCGGAGCTGGCCTCGCGCTGCCACGCCTCATTGGATGACTTGCACTACCGCTTCCCGGAAGAGGACCTGCCCGAAGGTCGCACCGCGGACGCGCACCTGCGCGTGCTGACATACGAAGGACTGCGGTTCCGCTATCCGGAAGGTGTGCCCCCGGCGGTGGTGAAGCAGATTGAACACGAGCTGAAGCTCATCGCCGCGTTGGACTTCGCCGGCTACTTCCTGGCGCTGTGGGACATCGTCCGCTTCGCCAGGGCCCAGGGGATTCTCTGCCAGGGGCGGGGGAGCGCGGCGAACTCGGCGGTCTGCTACGCGCTGCAGATCACCGCCATCGACCCGGTGCGGATGGGCCTGTTGTTCGAGCGCTTCCTGAGCATGGAGCGCAAGGAACCGCCAGACATCGACGTGGACTTCGAGCACGAGCGCCGCGAGGAGGTCCTCCAGTACGTCTACGAGAAGCACGGGCGTCGGCACGCGGGCATGGTGTGCGAGGTCATCTGCTACCGGGGCCGGCTGGCGCTGCGTGAGACGGGCAAGGCGCTGGGCCTGTCGTTGGACCAGGTGGACCGGTTGTCGAAGGTGTCCGCGTCGAACGGCTTCGACGTGACGCCGGACGTGCTGCGCGAGGCGGGCCTGTCCGCGGAGGACGGCCGGGTCCAGAAGACGCTGGCGCTGGCCATGGAGCTGGAGGGCTTTCCCCGGCACCTGTCCATCCACGTGGGCGGCTTCGTGATGACCCGCGAGCCGCTGACGGAGCTGGTGCCGGTGGAGAACGCGGCGATGCCGGGCCGCACCGTCATCCAGTGGGAGAAGGACGACATCAACGCGGTGGGGCTGCTGAAGGTGGACCTGCTGGCGCTGGGCATGTTGACGGCGCTGTCGAAGTGCTTCGCGCTGATTCGTGAGCACCACGGGCGGGAGCTGTCCCTGGCGACGGTGCCGGCCGAAGACCCGAAGGTCTACGACATGCTGTGCGAGGCGGACACGGTGGGCGTGTTCCAGATTGAGAGCCGGGCACAGATGAACATGCTGCCCAGGCTTCGACCGAGGACGTTCTACGACCTGGTGGTGGAGATCGCGCTCATCCGCCCGGGGCCCATCGTCGGCAACATGGTGCATCCCTTCCTTCGCCGGCGGAGCGGCCAGGAGCAGGTGGAGTACCCGAGCGAGGCGGTGAAGGAGATTCTCGGCAAGACGCTGGGGGTGCCGCTCTTCCAGGAACAGGCGATGAAGCTGGCCATGGTGGCGGCGGGCTTCACCGCGGGCGAGGCGGACGGACTGCGGCGGGTGCTGAGCCACAAGCGCGCCGAATCCATGCTGCTGCAATACCGGGGACGCTTCGTGGAGGGCTGCGTGTCGCGGGGGTACACACGCAAACAAGCCGAGGAGTGGTTCGACAACTTCCGGGGCTTCGCGCACTACGGCTTCCCGGAGAGTCATTCAGCGAGCTTCGCGTTGATTGCGTATGCGTCCAGCTGGCTGAAGTGCCACTACCCGGCGGCCTTCACGGCGGCGCTGTTGAACTCGCAGCCCATGGGCTTCTATGCGCCGCACACGTTGGTGGCGGACGCGCAGCGGCATGGCGTGGTGGTGCGGCCGGTGGACGTGCGTCACTCGAGCTGGGACTGCACGCTGGAGGAGGGCGGGGCTGCATTGCGGCTGGGGCTCCGGATGGTGAAGGGCCTGGGCGAGTCCGCGGGGCGGCGCGTGGCGACGGCGAGGAGCGAGGGCTTCCGTGACGTGGGTGACCTGGCGCGGTGGTCGCGGGCGCCCCGGCACGAGCTGACGCGGTTGGCCCTGGCGGGCGCCCTGTCATCGCTGTGTGGCTCCCGGCGTCAGGCGCTGTGGGAACTCCAGGCGCTGGGGCCGCTGGACTCGGATGACCTGTTCTTCGGCATGGCCATGGACGGAACGGCGGTGGAGCTGCCGTCCATGGATGTGCTGGAGCGGGTCTGCGCGGACTACGACACGGTGGGACTCTCGCTGGAGAAGCATCCGCTGGAGCTGCTGCGCCCGGTGCTGAAGCAGCAAGGCGCGGTGACGGCGGAGGGACTGAAGAAGGTGGCCCACGGGCGGAGGGTGGCGGTGGGAGGCATGCTCATCTGCCGCCAGCGTCCACCCACGGCCAAGGGTATCTGCTTCATCTCCCTGGAGGACGAGACGGGCATCGCGAACCTGGTGGTGCCTCCGGACGTGTACGAGCGGTGCCGGAAGGACATCCATGGCGCGCTCTTCCTGGTGGGAGAAGGCGTCCTGGAGCGCTCCGGCAAGGTGACGAACGTGAAGTCCAGTCGAGTGGCGTCATTGCATGGACAGCGGGGTACGCTGCCTGGGCGATGACCGCCGACCTCGAATGGAACGATGGGGTGCGTCCCTATGTGCCGCTTTCCACCCTCAAGCCGGTCGCGGACGGCGTCTGGTGGGTGGACGGGCCGGTGGCGAGGATGCGCGTAGGCCCCGTCTCCCTGCCGTTCCCGACGCGCATGGTCATCGTTCGCCTGAATTCGGGAGGCTTGTGGCTCTGGTCGCCCACGGCTCCAACGCCCGAGTTGTTCGAACAGGTCGACGCACTCGGCCCGGTGGAACATCTCGTCTCTCCGAACCGGTTCCACTACGCGGGCATCCCGGCCTGGAAGGCACGCTATCCGCGCGCGACGGCCTGGGCATCTCCGGGCGTTCGCGAGCGGGCGCGCTCCCAGCGGATTGACGTCCCATTCGATGCCGACCTCGACGACGCCGCGCCCTCGGCCTGGTCCACGGAGTTGGGCCAGCTCATCTTCCGGGGCAGCCGCTTCGTGGAAGAGGTGGTGTTCTTCCACGGTGCGTCCTCGACCTTGATTCTCGCGGACCTGGTCATGGCGTTGGAGCCCGAGCGTCTCCGGCCTCGCCTGAGATGGCTGCTGACGCTCGGCGGGACGATGTGGCCGGGGCAGACGCCACGCGAGGTGCGGGGGACGACCTGGGGCCGGCTCGCGCAGGCGCGCGCCTGCTACCAGCGGATGATGGCATGGCAGCCTCGTCGGGTGCTCCTCGCGCACGGCCGCTGCTATCTCGATGAGGGGATGGCCCCGCTCGAGCGCGCCTTCTCCTGGCTGCGCTGAAGCACGGGGCTTCAGCTTCGCGCGCGCTGCGTCAGCGCAGGTGCATGAATACCCGGGGCGAGGCGGGCAGCTCCACGTCGGGGGTGGTGAGCAGGCACGTCACCCGGGAGCCTCCGGGGAATGGCAACCACCCGGAGCGCAGCATCAGGTGGGCCGGCGTGCACGGGGTCCGCAGCATCGCCGCGCAGTCGGCGCCCTGGGCCACCATGTCCTGCATGGCCACCCACAGCAGCCTCCGTTGCTCCGAAAAGGGCAGCCCGTCCTGGAAGGCGAGCAGGTCCACCAGTCCCGTCGTCAGGAGGCCTCGGGCCGTCATCTGGAGGGTGTAGTAGTTGACCATGCCTTGGATGACGCCATCTCGCTCCAGGACGAAGGTGCGCGGGATGTCGCGGAACTGGAGCTGGTGGGCCAGGCGCTCCGAAGTGTAGGCGTAGCCCAGGTTCACCGGCCGCATCATCTTCTGGACCAGGGCCATGCACTGCGGCAGGTCCCGGGCTTGGTAGGCCCGGATGCCGTCGGCGCGCGCCGCCAGGAAGCCCCGGTGGTGGAGCGGACGCGTGAAGGTGAGGAACGCGCGCTCGGCGGCGCTCAGCGACCAGCGGACCGCCTTCTCCGTGTTGAAGACGTGCAGCCACATGCCCAGGTTGTTGAGGTAGCGCGTGTGGCTCCGGCGGCCCCAGAAGCCCTGGCCCAGGGTGCCGTTGGCCACGCAGCTCAAGGTGAGCGCAGCGCCACGCTCGCGGTGGCGTGCCTGCATGGTGTCCGACAGCTTGATGCCAATTCCCTGGCCCCGGCTCTCCGGCGCCACGCTGACCCAGCTCCCGTAGGTGCCATCCACCTGCCGCAGGCCAAGCTGGATTTTCGCCGGCTCCGCCAGGAAGGCCCCCACCAGCTTGCCCTTTGAATACGCCCCCAGCAGATAGTCCTGGTCCGCCAGGGGATTGCTGAAGAGCAGCCAGTCGAAGAAGCGCTCGTCCCAGACTGTCAGTCCCATCTTCACGCCGTAGGTGCGCTGCCAGACGCTGTTGATGAACTGGGATGCTTCCTTCGCGCCGCCTTCGAAGGTGCGGACCTCAACCATGATGGGCCTCGGGCGCGGAGACGGGCGCCGGTGTCGAGGCAGGAACGGAGACGCCGTTCATGTGCTCCAGGGTGGCGGCGGCCGGGTGCTGGCCAAAGAGATGCGTGTACAGCGCGCGCGTGGTGGGGATGAGGGCATTCCAGTCAGGGAGGTGGATCTTCTCCGGACCGACGAGCACCTTCGCGTAGATGGCCTCGTAGACGCGCTTCACCGTGTTGGGCGCGATGGCGTCCACGTCGAACGCGGGCACCAGTCCCACCAGCTTGAAGCCGCGGTGCTCGGCGTTGCGCTGCGCCCGGGCCATCTTCAGGGTGGAGTAATAGAGGACGACCTCGGCGCCGATGTTGCGGCCCACCTGCTCCAGCAGGGAGATGCCGAACTGGCCCAGGCCCAGGCCTCGCTGAGAGGGTTCAACGGCCCCCATCGCGGCAGACAACTGCAGGCCGCGAGCGTTCTTCTCCAGCGTCAGCAGCCCGATGACTTCCTGGGTGTCCCGGTCCCTTCCCAGAATCGCATACACCGGCCGATCCGGAGACTCACCCTGGAGACAGACACACTGCTCATAGAAAGCGGGCTCCAGGTGCCGGCTCTCCGTGCCGACCAGGATGTCCGGGTACCACTTCCCCAGAAGCGCCGTGACCTGAACGACGGAGTCCCGCGAGAGCTGCTCGAGGCAGCAGTGCTCTGGTGGTCTGAGCCCCCCCAACATCTCGTCCAAGCTCCGCCATTGCATCGTGTGCATGGCGAGCATGATTCGAGATTGTGGATGCATCTCGCATCTGGTTTTTTCTATCTCTTCCTGAGTATGTCTTTGGCCGATCAGGTCTCCCGTTGAAGCGTGATGTGTTACACAGGCGCCGCGTTTGGGAGTGGGCAGGTGATGTGCGGGCTCGGATTGAGGGGAGGGGCGCCGTCTGCGAACCGACGTCCGTATACCTTCAAGGGTGCCCGCCCTGGAGGGAGGGGCGGGGCGGCCCCTGGGATAGGAATTGCGTGTGAATGATTGAGAAGGTCTGGATGTGTCGTGTTGTTTCGGGCCGGTGCCAGACGCGGCACCTCAGGCCAGGAGCCGGACATCCTCCAGGCTCGCGGCCGGTTGGATGAGGTCCACGCCGTGCGAGGCGAAGCGCCGTGCCGCCGCCTTGCTCCGGGGGCCGTGGCCGTGGTCCAGGCACCACTGCGCATGGGCGCAGAGCAAGGCCAGCTCCAGCGTCCGTCCCAGCGTCAGCGAGAAGCGCCGGGCGCCAGCCTCCAAGGTGGCGGGGTCCTCCATGGCACCGGCCACCCAAGCCCGCGCGTGCTCCAGCGCACCCTGGGCCGCGTCGACACAGGGCCGCAGGCCCGCGTCCCGGGTCTGGCCCAGACGGCCCTCCACCTCGTGGAAGAACGCCTCCAGCGCGCCTTCCTTCGCCAGGGCGCGCAGGGTGTCCAGGGAGAGGACGTTCGTGGTGCCTTCCCAGATGGACAACACCTGGGCGTCGGCCTGGATTCGCGGAATGCCCGTGTCTTCCACGTAGCCCGCGCCGCCGAAGGCCTCCGTGACTTCGGAGGTGACGTGCACCACCTGCCGGCCGGTAGTCAGCTTCGCCAGGGGCGTCACCAGCCGCTGCAGGAGCAGCTCCTGCTCGGTGGCCGCCTTCGCCTCCATGCGGCCCAGCAGCTCCACGGCGCGGAAGGCCAGCAGGAACCCCGCCTGAAACTCCGCCTCCAGCCCCGCCAGGGTGTCCATGTGCAGCGGCTTGTCCGCCAGCTTCGCGCCGAACTGCACCCGCCGTTGGGCGTAGTCCCGGGCCAGGGCCAGGGCCCGGCGCATGGCCCATACGGAGCCCACCGCGTTCCAGGTGCGTGTCACATTCAGCATCCACGCCATGTTCCGGATGCCATCCGTCAGCCCCGCCACGGGAATGGCCAGCGCGCCATCCAAGGTCAGCTCCGCCGTGGGCACCTTGCGCGTTCCCAGTTTGTCTTTGAGGCGGTTGATCTGGATGCCATTGAGTCTTCCGGCTGCGTCCCGTGTCTCCACGTAGAACAGGGCCAGGCCCTTGCCGCCGGGGCCGTTGCCTTCCGGACGCGCCAGCGTGAGCGCCATCTGCGCCGTCGTCGCGGAGGTGAACCACTTCGTTCCAGACAGCCGCCAGCCCTCCGGGGTCTGCCGGGCCACCGTCTGCGTGAGGCCCACGTCCGAGCCGCCGGTGCGCTCCGTCATCCACTGACCGGACGTCCACGCCGTGGCCGGGTCCCGGGACGTCAGGTGGGGCAGGGCGCGGTCGATGAGCGCCGTGTTGCCCAGCGTGAGCAACGAGCGCGCCGCGCCGTCCGTCATCGCCAGCGGGCACGAGTACACGTCCAGCGATGCCTGCACGAGGTAGTTGAGGATGAACTGGTGGACGCGGCTGAGCTCGGCGTTCTTCTGCTCGTAAGCCGTGGCCACCAGTCCGCGCCGCGCGGCCAGGGCCTCGGCTTCCTTCCACAGCGGCGACACCTCGATGTGGTCGACGCGGTGGCCCCACGCATCCCACTGGGTCAGCTCCGGCTCGTTCAGCCGGTCGCGGAGCTGGAAGCGGTAGAAGTAATCCCCGCCCAGCTCGCCCAGCTCGCGGAACTCATCCGTCAGCGCGCGCCGCAGGTCCTCGGGGAGGGTGCGGGCCAGGTAGCTCTGGAGCAGCGCATCGTCGTCGTACTGATTGCCCAGCCTCGGCGGTTCCTGGAAGAAACTCATGCGCCAAAGGTAGCACCCATGTTCCGGTCCGGGCGCGTCTCGCGGTGCGAGGGCATTCAGGCCGGAACGTGGGTGCGGCCGCCAGACGGCCTACGGCTGCAGGGTGAACGTGTAATTGGCCCCGTAGTCGGAGTCCCAGCGGCGGCAGGTGCCGCGGTCCCAGTTCTCGAACCAGAGCTGCACGGAGGTGGCCCCGACGGGCGGGATGATGGTGACGGGCGTGCCCGTGCGCGTATAGCCGCTGGTGGTGGTGACGCTCTTCTCGCCCATCACCCCGTTGTTGAAGCGCCAGCGCACACCCACGTCCCACGTGGGCGCGCCGTTGTAGAGCAGCCGGCACTCGGGCAGGCGCGCGATGTCGTAGTCCACGACGAAGGGCTGGCCCTGACGGGGCGTGCCCACCACGTGCTCCACCCAGCCCTGCTGGAACACGAGCGTCGCCGTGGGCGTGGCGCTGGCCTCCAGGACGTTGAACTGGAAGTTGCCGCCGTAGTTGGAGTCGTAGTGCTCGCAGCCCGGGCTGGACACGAGGAACCACAGCTCCAGCAGGCCCTGCTCCTGCAGGTCCAGCGTCGGTCCATTGCCGGTGACGGGTGCGCCCGCCACATCGAAGCTGGCCGGCGCGGAGCCGTTGATGCGGTAGTGGCCGGTGATGCTCCACGCGGGGCTGCCGTCGGGGTTGTTGACGCGGCACTGCGGCAGGCGCGCGGTGCTGTAGACGACCTGCACCTGGCCCCCCTCGGTCAGCACCTCCGACTGGTGGATGGTCCAGTTGCCGTGGAAGGAGAGGGTGGGCGTCGTCTGCGCCGCCGCGGAGGTTCCGAGCAGGAGCAGGGGCAGGGCGAGGACGGACAGAAGTCGCTTCACGAAGAGTTCCAATGCGAATGGTGGGGGTGGGCTTCGCGCGCCGCGCATGCGGGCGGAGGCGCGCGCACTATCGACGAGGAGGCTGACAGGAACACTTGGGTTCAGTGCTTTTCTGTTTGTTCTGCAACTCCGTTTCGTCCAAACCGGACCGATGCGGTAGGCTCCGGCGCGAACACCCTGGAGCGAGCACCGCATGTCCCTGTTCAGGCGACCGCCATCCCCGGACTCCGGCTCGTCGAGCGACGAGTCCAGCCGCAGCGTCACCCCCGTGGAAACGGCCGTGGTGCCGCCCGCGGCGCCCACGCCGGTGCTGTCGGGGCCTCCGCGCCCACGCGTCGGTGTCACGGGGATGACCGCCGCGCTCCCGCCGCGTCCCCCGGGCGCCGTCACGGGCTCACGTCCCGCGCTGCCGCCGGAGCCGGACGAGCCCGACTTTCCCACCGAGCGTCGCGGCTCGTCCTCGCCGCCGGACCGCCGTGCTCCGCCGCCGGCGCCGGCCACGCTGCCGTCCGTCATCGTCGCCCCGCCTGAGCGCCGTGGGCCCGGGCCGTCCCAGTACTCGGGCCCGGACCGACGGGGCAGCGCCGCCAGTCCACAGTACAGCGGCCCGGAGCGCCGGGCGCCCCGGCGGTCGGGAGATGAGGGCGGCGCCGGATCGGGCGACCGTTTCTGGCCCGCCCAGCCGCGCACCCTGGGCGAGACGGGCCTCAACACCACCTTCGTGGAGGAGCTGGTCCTCAAGGCGCTCTTCTTCGCCGGTGAGATGCGCGGCATGGACATCGCCGCGCGCCTTCAGTTGCCCACCGCGCTGGTGGACGACGTCATCGAAGGACTGCGCCGCCAGAAGTACATCGACATCCGCGGCGGTGGCGGGTCGGGCGTGGGCAAGTCGACGATGATCTACCAGCTCACCACGTTCGTGACGGACGTGCTGCGGCAGGTGCTCGACCGCAACCGCTACAACGGCCCCGCGCCCGTGCCCTTCCTGGAGTGGGCGGCCGCTGTGAAGAAGCAGACCGTGCGCGGCAACCGCATCACCCGCGCGCGCATGCAGGACAAGTTCGGCGACCTCATCATCAAGGACTACATCTTCGACGGCATCGGTCCGGCGATGAACTCCGGCCGCGCCATCTTCTTCTACGGGCCCCCGGGCAACGGCAAGACGGCCATCTGCCAGGGCATGGTGAACTGCTTCGACGGGGACATCTTCATCCCCCACGCCATCCTCATCGACGACTTCGTGGTGCGCATCTTCGACGCCAACCTCCACAAGGTGGTGGAGGACGAGCCCGGCTCGCCGCCGTATGACCGGCGCTGGGTGCGCTGCCGGCGCCCGCTCGTCGTCGTGGGCGGTGAGCTGACGCTGGAGATGCTGGACCTCGTGTACTCGCCGGAGGTGAAGTACTACGAGGCGCCGTTCCAGATGAAGGCGAGCAACGGCATGCTCCTCATCGACGACTTCGGCCGGCAGAAGGTGTCCCCCAAGGACCTGCTCAACCGGTGGATCGTCCCGCTGGAGAGCGACATCGACATGCTCACCCTGCACACCGGCAAGAAGCTGCAGGTGCCCTTCGACGTGTTCGCCGCCTTCTCCACCAACCTGGACCCCAGCGACCTCGTGGATGACGCCTTCCTGCGCCGCGTCCGCTACAAGCTGGAGGTGCAGCGTCCGGACGAGGAGCAGTTCCACGACATCTTCCAGGTCATGTGCCGCAAGCGCGGCGTGCCCTACAACGCGGCGGCGGTGGACTACCTCATCGACGCGCACTACCGCCCGGTGGGGCGTCCGTTCGCCGCCTGCCAGCCGCGTGACTTGTTGGATCAGGTCATCGACATGGCCCACTACCAGGGCCAGGAGCCGCGCCTGACGACCGAGCTCCTGGACTCCGCCGTGCGCGGCTACTTCGTGCGCTTCGACAAGGACAAGCCGGCGGGGACGTCCGCCTCCGCGCGCTGAGGCACCCTCATTCGCCCGGGGGCCGGGGCGCGAACGGTCCCCAGGGCGAAGGCTCCAGCCACTGGCGCACCTCGTCCACCGGCACGTTGGCCAGCACGTCCACCAGCGACATGCCGTGGACGAAGCGGCCCGGGCGGCCCTGTGCATATTCGGGATGGCGGAAGCGCTGCCACAGCACGCGCACGTCCACGTCCCGGAACAGGCCCACCTGGAGGTACAGGGACGAGCCCAACCCCGAGTAGTACGTGTGCGCGCCCAACTGCCGGCAGTACGCCACCAACCGGGCCGACTTGTCCTCGCCCTGCTTGTCCAAGGTGGAGGCCAGGACCAGGTTCGGCGTCAGGCCCAGCGGCTCGTTGAAGAGCGCCATGCTCGCCAGCAGCACCCGCAGCAGCGAACCCGGGCCCGACTCGCGCGCCGCCGCGTCATAGAAGGGCTCCAGCCGGGGCAGTACCTGCGACGCGAAGTAGGGCCGCTTCGCGTACAGCGACACCAGCGTGCGCAGGTGCTCGCGGGCCCAGGGCTGACGGGCATCCACCGCCAGGTCCTTGATGAGGGTGTCCCGGTGCGGGTTCTCCAAGGGGATGGACATCCACTGGAACCCGGGCTCCGTGGGCGGAGGCTGGGGGACGTTGTGGGGCAGGGCCACCCGCGTGCGCCGCTGCCAGCCGCGCCGCAGCCACTGCACGTTGTCCAGCACGACGAAGGTCCCCGCGCGGGCCAACTGCTCGTGGAAGTCCACCCACGGCAGGTAATGCGGCTGCTCGGCGACCACGACTCCAGGGATGCCCGGCACGCGCGGAGGATAGCGTCCTGGCGCCCCCCGGTGGCCACCCGTTTGCCCTCCTGCCAGTATGTTTCCACCGGACATGGGGTGCGCCTGACCCCCACCCGTCAAGACGCCCCTGGCTGGAAATGCCGTGCTACAGAATCATAGTATTTTTCACCCCGTGTGTTTGGGGCCCCGGAGCAGAGCGACTGGATGAAGTTCCTGTGTCTCACCACCGATGACCGGCACCCCGTGGCGGAGGAGCTGCGGCGCCAGGGCCAGGCCGTGTTCATCACCGCCGACGTGGTGGAAGCCGGCGCGGCGCTGGGGCACGGGCCCGTGGACGTGCTGGTGGTGGACGCGGCGGACCTGGTGGAGGACGCGCGCTGGCTGGACGCGCTGCGGACGCGGGCCCGTCCCGAGGAGCCGCTGGTGCTGGGGTTGGCGCGGGACGACACCGACGCGGCGCTCGAGCCGCTGCTGGCCGCGGGCGTGGACGAGTTCCTGGTGGAGCCCTTCACCCCGGTGCAGGTGCGCTCACGGCGGTTGTTGCTGGAGCGGCGGGTGGCGGCGCGGCGCCAGCGGCGGACGTCCGAGGCGGAGGCGCGGGGCGAGGTGGCGCGGCTGGCCTCCATCATCCAGATGCAGTCGGACGTGGCGATGGCGGGCTACGGGCTCGACGAGCTGATGCGGCTGCTGTGCGAGCGTTCGCGGGTGCTGTGCGGCGCGGACGGCGCGGCGGTGGCGCTGCTGGGGGCGGACACCGACGAGGAGGTGACCTACCTGGTGGCCACCGGCAGCCTGGCGCCCTTCATCGGCTTCCGGCTGAAGGTGGAGGGCAGCCTCACGGGCGCCAGCCTGTTGCAGGGCGAGGTGATGCGCACGGATGACTCGGAGGCGGACGTCCGGGTCAACGTGACGGCGCTGCGCCACGTGGGCGCGCGGTCGATGATTTGCGTTCCGCTGTGGCGCGAGGGTCGCCCGGTGGGTGCGCTCAACGTCACCAGCCGACGGCCGAACACGTTCGAGGACCGGGACGTGCGCACGCTGGAGCTGATGGCGGGCCTGCTCGGCGCGGCCATGGGCAACGCGGCCGAGGCCCAGGCGCGCCAGGAGTTGATGGTGCAGAACACGCTGGCGATGGGCGCGCTGGAGGAGTCGCAGGAACTGTTCGCGTCCTTCATGGACAACATCCCCGCGATGGCCTTCATGAAGGACGAGCGGGGCCGCCGCATCTGGGTGAACGCGCGCTACAGCCGGTTCTTCGGCTACCCGGTGGGCGCGGACATGTCCAACGTGGCCGACGTGGAGTTGATGCCCGCGACCTCCGCCGAGCAGTCGCGCCGGGACGACGAGGCGGTGCTGACATCCGGCAAGCAGAGCATCACCGAGATGATGGTTCCCGCGCGCGACGGCACCGAGCGCCACTGGCTCACCTACCGCTTCATCGTGCGGGAGCGCTCCGGGCGGCGGCTGCTGGCGGGCGTGGCGGTGGACATCACCGACCGCAAGGCCATGCAGGCGCAGCTCGTGGTGTCGGACCGGCTGGCGGCGGTGGGTACGCTGGCGGCGGGCGTGGCGCACGAAATCAACAACCCGCTGGCCTTCGTCCTCTCCAACCTGTCGTTCCTCGCGGGCGAACTGCACGCCCTGGCGCCGGAGTTGCCGTCGGGCCGCATGGCGGAGCTGGAGGAGGTGCTGCGCGAGGCCACCGACGGCGCGCACCGCGTGCGGCAGATCGTTCGGGACTTGAGGACCTTCTCCCGGGGCGACGACGAGGTGGCCACCGCCGTCAACGTGCAGGCGGTGCTCGAGTCGGCCATCACCCTGGCGCGCAGCGAGCTGAAGCTGCGCGCGCAGCTGGTCCGCGACTACTGCGAGGTGCCGCTGGTGGAGGGCAACGAGGGCCGCTTCGGACAGGTGTTCCTCAACCTGCTCATCAACGCCGCGCAGGCCATTCCGATAGGCCAGTCGGAGCAGCATGAGGTCCGGCTGAGCCTGCGGAGCGCCGGGGACCGCGTCATCATCGAAGTGCGCGACACGGGCATGGGCATGCCGCCGGAGGTGCGCGCCCGCATCTTCGACCCCTTCTTCACCACCAAGCCGGTGGGCGAGGGCACGGGGCTGGGCCTGTCCATCTGCCACGGCATCGTCACCGGCTTCGGTGGAGACATCTCCGTGGAGAGCGAGGAGGGACGGGGCAGCACCTTCCGCGTCTCCCTGCCGGTGGCGCGGCGCGCGAAGGAGCCGGTGGATCCGCCGCTGCGCATGCCCCTGGTGGGCTGAGGTCAGCGGCGGAACATGGGCGGGAAGACGCGGGGGGCCTTCTTCTTGCGCAGGCAGCGCACGGCCGCGTCCATGTAGCAGGCGGAGAAGGCGCGGCGGCGCAGGCCGGGGCGCCCGCGCCCGGAGCGGTGCCAGAGGTGGTTGTGGACCAGGATGGCCTCGCCAGCGCGCGCCGGCAGGGACAGGACGCGGGATTCAGCGTCGGCCGCCGCCACCGCGTCCGGAGGAATCACCCCGCCCAGGGGCGTCACCAGGCCGCCGCGGTGGCTGCCCGGGACGACTTCCAGACAGCCGCCGTCCTCGGGGGCATCATCCAGCGCGGTCCAGATCTGCAGCTCCGGTTCATGGGTGAGCCCCCACAGCCGTCCGCCATCCTGGTGCCAGGGCAGGTTGCTGCCGCCGGCCTGCCCCTTGTGGAAGAGGATGGCGCGGTAGAGGACGATGTCGCCGGGGATGCGCGCCCGGGCGATGCGTTCGAACAGCGGGTTCTCCATCCACGCCAGGAAGCGCGGGTCCTTCTCCAGCTTCTCCAGCTTGCGGTAGTCCAGGGAGGGGCCCTGCCAGCCCAGTCCCAGGGGGGCGTCCTCGTAGCGGCCGGTGGTGGCGTCTGGCTGGAAGAAGAGGCCCGGGTGGACGACCCGGCCCAGCATCAGGTCGTCGGCTCGCTCGCGGAGCGCGTCCAGGCCCTCGTCACCCAGCACCCGGCCCAGCTTCGCGTAGCCGTGCTCGGCGTAGTGGGCCAGGGCAGGGCGGATATCGAACCGTTCCACGTCGACGCAAAGCATGGCGCCCCTCTCATACCCCGGGACGCGCCCGTCAGGGCAGGTTGATGCTTGCGCCCCCGGCCCGGGCGCCTCATCGTGGGAGGTGGCATGCCCTACCGTCGCACCACGCGCTTTGTGACTGCCCCGGATGGTACCCGGGTCGCCTGGCATACCCACTTCGGCAACCTCCGGGAGGCCACCGCCGACGCAGAGCTGGCGGCCCGCCCCACGGTGCTGCTGACGAATGGGATTGGCTCCTCGGAGAACTTCTGGCGTTACCTGGTGGGCAACTTGGAGCAGGACCACCGGGTGGTGCACTGGAACTACCGGGGCCACGGCAGCAGCGATGAATCCCTGGGGGACGGGTACCAGATTCGCGTGCACGTGGATGACCTGGAGCGCATCACCGAGGCGGTGATGGCCCGGGGGGATGGGCGGCCGCCGCACCATGTGGCGTTCTCCATGGGCGTGCGTGTCCTGCTGGACCTGTACCGGCGGCGGCCGGACCTGGTTCCTTCCATGACGCTCATCGCCGGGGCGCCGGGGGCGTTCGGCTCGGGGGTGGACTCGGCGGGGGCTCGCGCGTTCCTGTCCGCCACCCGGGGCATGCTCAAGCTGGCCACGCCCACGCTGCCGCTGGCGGCGCCCGTGGCGCACGCGGTGATGGCCAGCCGCTTCGCCTACCCCCTGGCGCGGATGGTGGGGGCGCTCCGGGCCCGGGCGCCTCGGGCGGACATCGACGAGTTCATGCTCGCCCTGCGCCGGATGAGCCCCAGGGCCTACTGGTACACCCTCCGGGGCATGGTGGAGGGCCATGCCTGGGACGTGGCCAGGACGGTGCAGGTGCCCACGCTCATCGTCGCCGCCAGCAACGATTTGCTCGTTCCGCTGGGGGAGATGGAACGAATGCGTGACGCAATGCCGCACGCACATTGGATGCGGGTGGATGACGCGGGGCACGCGGGCCTGCTGGAGGCCGGGTCGGAGATCGCCGAGGCCGTGCGTGTCTTCCTCGTGGACCACGGCTTGGAGCCGCCCCATGAGGTCGGGGAGCACGCTCCGGTGCCTCCCTCCTGAGAGGGGTGGCCGGGAGGATCAGAAGCCGGGCTTGAGTCCAGTGAAATCGGAAACTGCCGCCCGGATTGCGTCGTGGGTGACAGATATGGGATGCAGGGGGCTCTTCAAGTTTCAACGGAGACTCTTTACCCATGCCCTGGTCCTTCCGGCAGATGCTGGCGCCGCTGTCCGCACTGCTCCTTTTCATGTCCGCATGTGGCGACGACCCTGAAGTCAGGCCCGTTTGCGGAAATGGCATCGTCGAGGCTGGCGAGACGTGCGACGACGGCAACCGAAACAACAACGACAGCTGTGACAACAGCTGCCGTCGCACCACGCCGGATGCGGGCACCGAGGAGGATGCCGGCACCGAGGACGACGCTGGCACCGGTGAAGACGACGCTGGCACCGGTGAGGACGACGCCGGCACCGGTGAGGACGACGCCGGCACCGGTGAAGAGGACGCGGGCACCACCGAGGACGCGGGTACTGGTGAGGACGACGCTGGCACCACCGAGGATGGTGGTTCAGGTGAGCCGGACGCGGGTTCGGATGAAGACGGTGGTTCGGGTGAGCCGGATTCCGGCACCGACGCGGGCACGGGCGAGGACGACGCCGGCACCGACGCGGGCACGGTCCAGGTCTCGCTGGACAGCTTCGGTCCGACGGGCACCTTCGCGCGCACCGGCACCACGGGGGCGACGTTCCCCGAGGCGCTGACGGTGCGTCTGCGTGAGGACGCTCCGGCGGAGGTCTGGGTGGAGATTACTTCGTCCAGCGCCGTGCTGAACGTGCAGGGTGGTCTGGTGCGCATCGCCCCGGGTGAGCGCTCCGCCACGGTGCAGGTGACGGCGAACCTGGCCGCGGATCCGGAGACGGACAAGGCGACGCTGACGGCCACGCTGGGCAACGACACGCGTGCGGCCACGGTCCGGGTGCTGGCGGCGGATCAGGCCGCTGAGCTGGCCACGCTGTCGCCCGAGGTCATCGCGGTGAGCGCTGGCCAGACGCAGGGCTTCACGGTGGAGCTGGACGTTCCCCCGGCGCAGGACACGGTCATCCAGCTCGCGCTGGAGCCCGCGTCGCTCGGCACGGTGCCGGCGACGGTGCCGGTGCCGGCCAACAGCCTGTCCGCCAAGTTCGACTTCACCGCGGGCAGCACGGGCGGCGAGGGTCAGCTGGTGGCCGCGCTGAACGGTCAGTCCATTGCGGCGGCGGTGCAGGTGACCGCGGGCAGCAGCACGGGCCACGTCGTCATCAGCGAGTTCGCGCCCGCGGGCCCCGGTGGCGCCGGCGACGAGTTCATCGAGCTCTACAACCCGACGTCGAGCGCGGTGGACATCTCTGGCTGGAAGCTCCAGTACAAGTCCGCCACGAGCACCACCGGCTACAACAGCAGCTACACGCTGCCCGCCGGCTCGGTCATCGCGCCGCGCAGCTACTTCCTGGCGGTGTCGTCGGGCTACGCGAGCTCGTCGGGCAACACTGTGACGGGCAACGCGAACTGGGGTGGCACCATCGCGATGGGCGGCTCCGCGGGCCATGTGCGCCTGGGCTACCCGGAGATGGCGATGACCGACGCCATCACCTCGCCGCTGGTGGTGGACACGGTGGGCTACGGCAGCAACGCCAACCAGCCGGAGGGCACGCGCATCGCCACCGTGCCGCCCGTCGCGGGCAGCTACGAGCGCAAGGCCTCGGCCACCTCGACGGTGGAGTCCATGACCACCGGCGCGGACGCGCAGCTGGGCAACGGTCACGACTCGAACGACAACTCGGCGGACTTCATCCTCCGTCCGACGCGTCAGCCGCAGAACGCGTCGAGCGCGGCGGAGCCGTAGCAGATCTCCTGTTCGCCCCTACCGCCCGTGTGTGCGGTAGGGGCTGGTAATGCCGCACGGGGCGGGCCATAAGCCTTCCCCGTGCGAGTCGTTTCGTGGAACGTGAACGGACTTCGCTCGGTGCACCGCAAGGGCTTCCTGCCCTGGCTCGCGGGGTGCCGGGCGCAAGTCGTTGGTCTGCAGGAGGTCCGCGCGCGCGCCGACCAGCTTCCCGACGAGGTGCGCTCACCGCCCCGGTGGAAGACGCACTTCGTGGCGGCGGAGCGGCCGGGCTACAGCGGCGTCGGACTGTACAGCCGCCTGGAGCCCGATGAAGTCGTGACGGTGCTCGGCGTGGGGGAGCTGGACGTCGAAGGGCGCCTGCAGATTGCCCGCTTCGGCAAGCTCACCGTGGTGAACGGCTACTTTCCCAACGGCAACGGGAAGGACCGGGACCTGAGCCGCATTCCCTACAAGCTGACCTTCTACCGGCGCCTCTTCGAGCGGCTGGAGAAGCCCCTGCGCGATGGTGGCCGGGTGCTGGTGATGGGGGACTTCAACACAGCGCATCAAGACATCGACCTGGCGCGGCCCAAGGAGAACCGGGAGACGAGCGGCTTCCGGCCCGAGGAGCGCGAGGAGTTCGACCGGTGGATTCGTGCCGGCTGGGTGGACACCTTCCGCCACTTCAACAAGGGTGGGGGGAACTATTCGTGGTGGAGTCAGCGGGCCGGCGTTCGGGAGAAGAATATCGGCTGGAGAATCGACTATGTCCTGGCTTCACCAGCGGCCATGGCCTACGTGCGCAAGGCTGGCATCCACCCGGACGTGCTCGGATCAGACCACTGTCCGGTGAGCGTGGACCTGGACCCCGCGGTTCGCTGACGCTTGTTCGAGGCTCTCATGAACGCACTGCTCTCCATCTGGACGTGGATCGAGATTGGCCTGGTGGCGCTGGTTGGCTTCTTTGTGCAGCTGTCGCTGGCCATCCTGACCTGGGCCTTCGACCACAAGCGCCACGTGACGGGGCGCTGCTTCCGGCTCATCGGCGTCACCGCGGCGAAGCTGACGCCGTTCTGGCGTTTCGGCGTGCATGGCCCGGTGCCGGACAAGCTCGCGCCGAACACAGTGGTCGTGAGCAACCACGAGTCCAACGCGGACCCGTTCCTCATCTCGCACCTGCCGTGGGAGATGAAGTGGCTGGGCAAGGCCAGCCTCTTCAAGATTCCCGTGGTGGGCTGGAGCATGTGGATGGCGGGGGACGTCCCCGTGCACCGCGGTGACCGCGACTCGGCGACGGGCGCCATGGCGAAGTGCCGCCAGTGGCTGGCCAAGGGCATGCCGGTGATGATCTTCCCGGAAGGGACGCGCTCGAAGACGGATGACCTGCTGCCCTTCAAGGACGGCGCGTTCCGGCTGGCCATCGAGGCGCAGGCGGACGTGCTGCCCCTGGCGGTGAGCGGGACGCGGCGGGCGCTGCCGAAGCACTCCTGGCGCTTCGCCACCTCGCGCGGTCTGGTGACGGTGGGCACGCCCATCTCCACCAAAGGGATGACGCTGGCGGACGTGGAGACGCTGAAGAACCTGGCCCGCGAGCAGATCCTGTCGCTGCGGGCCTCGCTGATGCCGCTGACGCGCTCCGGCACCGAGCCGGCCGTGCCGCCGGGGCCGGCCAGCGCCGCGTGACTCAGACGTCCTTGTCGCTCTCGTCGACGATGTGGCAGCCAGTCTCCTCGTCGAGCGCGCCTTCAATGAAGCCGCGCACGATGTCCCGGCCGCCAATCTCGAAGGACAGGCTGACCTTGTCGCCCTTCACCGCCTCGTCCTGATCCACCTTCAGCTTTCCGCCCAGGGCGATGGCGTCCCCGTCGACAGCGGCGCCCTTGTGGACGCGGACCTCTCCGCCCAGGGACACCGCGCTGCCCGTCACCCGGGCACCGGATTCGACGATGACGCGGCCCCGGATGGCGACGACGTCCTCCACCACCGCGCCCTTGCGGATGATGACGTTGCCCTCCACGGCGACGCCGTCCTTCACCTTCTCACCAGCCTCGATGATCAGGTCCGTGCCCTGGACGGCGCGGCTTCCGTCCTTCGACTGCGTGGCGCACACCACCTTCCACTTCTGGGGCGGCTTCGCGTCGTCCTCGGCGAAGGCAGGGGTGGCGAGGGCGAGCCCGAGGGCCAGAGTGGCAATGGGGGACGAGCGCATGCGAGGCTCCTGTGAAAGCCGTGACACCGCTGGATACGCGCCCGCACGGAAGCGATTGCGTGCCCACGCCGTTACCTCCCCGGCGTGCGGCTTGCACAACCCAGTCTCCACCCCCCCACCCAGGAACACGTCCTGTCCGCCACGCCTCTTCGAAATGATGACGTCCGTGACCTGAGCATCTGGGGGTACGCCCTGGGCTACTTCGTGGCCTATGCCCCCTACAGCGCGCTGACGAAGGCGCTGTCCGGAGGCGCCTTGCCCGGCATGCGGGAGGGCATCTCCGGCTTCACGCTCCTGCCGGTGAGCACCACGGCCTCGCTGGTGGGAATGTTCGCCTTCCTCACGTGGATGCGCTGGTGGCGTTACGCGGGGCACCGCCAGGTGTGGGGCCTCCAGGTGCCGGCACCAGGGCGGTGGACGCTGCTGTCGGGGCTCTGCTCGGCGGCCATCATCGGCACCACGACGCTGGCGTACACCCTGCCGGGGGCGTCCATCGTCTTCATGATGCTGTTGATGCGCGGCGGCGTGCTCGTCCTGGCGCCGCTGGTGGACGTCCTCAGTGGACGGCGGGTGCGCTGGCCCTCATGGGTGGCCTTGGGCTTGAGCTTCTCGGCGGTGGCGGTGGCCGCGGGCTCGTCGGTAAGTCCCACGCTGACGCTCCTGGCCACGGTGGACGTGGGCGTGTACCTGGCGGCCTATTTCTTCCGGCTGCGCGCAATGAGCCAGTTGGCCAAGTCCGGCGAGCGTGAGGTCTCCATCCGCTACTTCGTGGAGGAGCAGATGGTGGCCACGCCAGTGCTGGTGGGCACCCTGGCGGTGCTGGCCCTCATCGGCGGTGATGGCGTGCTCGGTGACATCCGCGACGGCTTCACCGGGGCCCTGTCGCGAGGCCACCTGGCCTCCGAGATCGCCGTGGGACTGCTGTCGCAGGCCACCGGCATCTTCGGCGGCCTCATCCTCCTGGACGGGCGGGAGAATGCCTTCTGCGTGCCGGTGAATCGCGCTTCCAGCGTGCTCGCCGGAGTGGTCGCGACCGTGGTGATGTCCGTCACCCTGGGCCAGCCGGGCGCGGGGGCCTTGGAGTTGGTGGGCGCCGCGCTCGTTGTCGCCGCCATGGCGGTGCTGGCCGTGCCCACGGTGCTGGCCGCGCGGCGGAAGGCGGGGGAGCAGGCCGCTCCCCCGGTGGCGCCCGCGCCGGGGCCGTGAGGCGCGTCCGCGCTACTTCCGCTCGGACAGGTGGATGGTGAGCACCGGGCAGGACGCGCGGGCGACGACCTTCTGCGCCACGCTTCCCAGGAGCAGGCGGGGAAGGCCGCGCCGGCCGTGAGTGCCCATGACGATGAGGTCGCATTGGTCCTGCTCGGCGAGGTCGAGGATGGTGGACGCCGCCTCACCCACGACGATTTTCTGGCTCACCGGGACGCCCGGGGGCTCCCCCTGGTTCATCTGGGCCGTCAGCTCCTTCGTCGCCGCCTCCACGGCGACGTGCTCCAGGGATTGGGAGTTCCACCCCGGCGCGGCCACCAGCAGGTCGGGCGCCACGTATTGGGGTGGCTCCCAGGCGTGGACCACCTCGACCGATGCCTTGAAAGGCCGAGCGAGCTTCACCGCGTAGTCGATGACCTCCCGGGAGCCGTCCGACAGGTCCACGGGAACGAGGATTCGGGAAACAGTCGCCATGTCTTCTTTTCTGGGCATGGCACGCCCCAGATGGAAGAGCCGTGCCAGCGCCGCGCCGGTCGCCTGCTGTCCAGGCATGCAAACCCTGCGGCGGGAGCGGCAGACCGCGCAAGGCGTGCGCACGATGGGCACCTCAACGAACGGAGGATTTCGTCATGCGTCCTCTCCCCATCGACCAAGGAACCGTGCTGATCATCGGCGCGGCCCGGGGAATTGGCCGGGAGCTTGCCCGGCTGCTTGCGCGTCGCGTTCGGACCCTGGTGCTCGTGGACCATCAGGCCCAGCTCCTGGAGCCCCTGCGCGAGGAACTCCTGCTGAACTACCCGACGCTGGGCGTGCTCGTCGAATCCTGCGACGTGTGCGATCCCCAGCAGGTGGACGCGCTGCTCGCTTCACTGGAGTCGCAGTTCGTCCGCGTGGACGTGTTGGTGAACAACGCCGCGGAAGGCGACCAGGCGCTCTATGCCCAGGAGGGCTGGGGGCGTGTGGAAGCCATGTTGCGCGCCAACGTCTGGGTGCCCGCGCTGCTGACGCACCGGCTGCTCAAGCCCATGTTGGAGCGTGGACGGGGCGGCATCCTCAACATCGGCTCCGGCGCGGCGCAGCTCATCCTGCCGGGCTCGGCCACCTTCTCCGCCACCCAGCGCTTCCTGGACGGCTTCACGGAGGCGCTGCGCCTGGAGGTGGAGGGGCAGGGCGTCACGGTGACGCGCGTGGCTCCAGGGCCGCTGTGGGAAGCGGGGGTGGAGGGCGCGGAGTCGCTGGCGCCCTTCTTCCATCTGTCGCTGGAGCGCTGCGCCCGCGAGGCGCTCGCCGGCTTCGAGCGCGGCCAGGCCCTGGTGTACCCGGGCCTGGGGCACCGGTGGGTGATGCGGCTGCTGCCGCTGCTGCCACGCGGGCTCAAGCGGAGCCTGGGGCGGATGGCGCTGCGGGGCCTGCGGCGGGAGGAGCTGCTGCTCCCACCACGGCAGGCCCCCCAGACGCTGCCGCTGGCGGGCGAGCCCTCACCCGCGTGACGCGGGGGCTCGGCTCTAGAGGCCAATCTCGGCCAGGCGCGCCTTCACGCGCGTGGCCTTCACGCCGGTGTTGGCCGTGCCACGGCCCTGCGAGTTGCCGCCCAGGCCGATGTGGTGCAGGCCCACCACCTGGTGCGAAGACGAGGACAGCACGGGCGAGCCGGACGAGCCGCCCAGCGTGTCCGCGTCATAGGACAGGTCCGTGGTGCTGTAGTTGGCGTTGCGCACCACGCCCGGCGAGGACTTCTTCGTCGGCGTGCAGCCGCTCGTCGTGTAGTAGTCGCAGTTCTGGTGGACCACGTAGATGCTGGCGTTGGTGGCGGCGTTGGCGCTGGCCACCGTCAGCCAGCCGTACACGTCACCCGGGAGCTGGCCGTTGGTGGCCGTGCAGCGCAGCGCCGTCATGTCGTCGCCGGCCCAGGTGCGGATCATCGTGCCGCAGTTGTACCAGACGCGAGCGGTGGAGCTGACGCCGTCCTCATAGTTGAAGGACACGCGCGCACCGGAGGCCTCGGAGCTGCTGCCGATGCAGTGGTTGTTGGTGATGATCACATCCCGCGACACCAGCCACGCCGTGCAGCGCGAGCCCACCGCCGGAATGGACAGGTAGCCCACCGCGCGCGAGCGCGTGCGCTGCGTGCCGGTCAGCGTCGTGGCGCTCACCCAGTTCACCGTGCCCACGATGACGTTGGACTCCTGCGACTGCAGCGGCTCCTGTCCGTCCGCGTTGGGAACGTCGGGAGGTGCTTCGGTGCCGCAGGCAGACAGGGCTCCCACCAGGAACAGCGCACGAACGCTCTTCGGGAACATCGGAACACCTCCTCGCGCTGGATTGCGCGGCGAGGCGCCAAGGCATGCGCCGTGCCAGGTCTCCACTCCGAGCGTCTCTACTCGGAGCGGGCACCGCGCCGGCACACGCGACTGGTGCGTCCCTGTCCAGGTAACTCAGTTGTTGATGTAAAGGCGCTTCACAGCTCCGCTGACGGTCGCCAGTTGTTTTCGTGATTTGCGAGATTGTCCGGAGCTGGTGCGTTCCGGGTCAATTCGCTCCCCAGCCGTTGTCTCCAGCCAGGACAGGCTCCGGAAAAATACAAGGGCCGCGTCCGGACCCGGTGGAGACGGGGTCCAGGCGCGGCCGGGAACGGCGTGGCCAGGGGCTCAGCCGATGACCATGTCCTCGCGCTCCAGCGTCCCGGTGCCGAAGTCACGCGAATGGCCCGCCGCGTCAGAGTAGCGCCGGAGGTTGAAGCGGGTGAAGAGCTCGTCGGACTCGCCGGTGGCCATCCACTTCGCCATCCGCTCCGCGACGGCGGGGGCCATCATGAAGCCGTGGCCCACGAAGCCGGACATCTGGAGCAGGTTGTCCAGTCCCGGGGTGGGTCCCAGAATCGGGTTGTTGTCCGGCGTCACGTCGTAGCAGCCGGCCCACTGGCGCAGTACCTTCACGTGGCCCACCTCGGGCAACTGCTCCATCAGCGCCTGCGCGAAGCGCGACACGAAGCGCAGGGTGCTGCCCATGTTGAGGCCCGCGGGCTCCTTGGCGTCGCCCATGCCGCCCACGATTTCGCCGCGCATGGACTGGCTGAAGTACAGCCCGCTGTCGAGCACGGACACCAGCGGCCCCAGGAAGGGCTTCAGCGGCTCGGTGCTGAGGATTTCGTGGCGGTGCGGCTCGTTGGGCAGCTTCACGTCCGCCAGCTTCGCCACCTGCGGACTCCAGGCGCCGGCGGCCAGCACCACGGTGTCGCAGGCGATGTCCCCGCGCGTCGTCTTCACCTTGCGCACCTGGCCGCCGCTGGTCTCGAAGCCGGTGACGTCCGTGTACGTCTCCACGCGGACGCCGCGCTTCTGGCAGCCCTGCGCGTAGCCCCACAGGAAGGGCCAGGGGAAGATGACGCCGTCCTCGGGATTGTAGGACGCGATGAGGCAGTCCTTCATCGTGAGCCCGGGGACGATGCCGCGCGCCTCGTCGGGGGTGATGAGCCGGGTGGGGACGCCGAAGCGGTTGTGCAGCGAGACGTTGCGCTCCAGCCGCTGGGCCACCGGCTTCGTCTTCGCCAGGAAGATGTAGCCCCCCTGGCGCAGCCAGACGTTGATGCCCAGCTCGCGCGCGAAGCCCTTCATCAGCTCGATGGAGCGCTTGGCCAACTCCACCAGCGAGGGCGTGCCCCACTGCATGCGCACGCCGCCGCCGTTGCGGCCGGACGCGCCCGCGCACAGGTAGCCGCGCTCCAGCACCACCACGTCCGTCTCACCGGCGCGCGCCAAGTTGTACGCCAGCGCCAGGCCCATGATGCCGCCGCCGATGATGACCACCTTCGCCTTCGCGGGCACCGGGCCCTCCGGGCGCAGCGCGGCGGGGAAGGCGTCCACTTCCTGCGGCAGCCCGCCTACGGGCGGCTGGGACTCGTCCACGGGCGCGGAGGCCATCATCCGCAGCTCGGTGGGGTAGAGCGGCGGGCGCGGCGTGAAGGGCACCACGGCCGCGGGCTTGAGCGCCTTCTCCTTCTCCAGCAGCGCGGCCACCGCCGCCGTGCAGCTCTTGCCCTGGCAGATGCCGGTGCCGAAGCCGGTGTAGCGCTTCACCGACTCCACGTCGCAGAAGCCCCGGGACACCGCGTGACGGATGTCGTCGACGGTGACGTCCTCACAGGAGCAGATCATCGCCTTGCTCATGACAGCCCTCCCACCAGCGCCTGGGCCGCGCGCCGTCCGGCCGCCGCCGCGTCCTTCGCGGTGCCTCCGCCCGTGACGTCACCCGCGGCGTACACGTCCGGCGCCTGGGTGCGCCCGTCCGCGTCCGTCTCCACCACGAAGAGCCCGCGCTTCTCGTCGAACGGCACCTTCGCGCCGCCCTGCCGCGCCAGCTCGAAGCTGGGGCTGACGGGGACGGACACCAGCACCGCGTCACACGACACCTTCTCGCGTCCGCCGCCCTCGCGCGTGTAGCTGAAGGCGCTCACGCCGCGCAGGCCATGGGCCTTGGGCTCGCTGCCTCGCACCGCCGTGGCATGGGCGCCCGCCGGCGGCGTGTCCCGCAGGTCCACCACCGCCACCACCTTCGTGCCGCGCTCCTGGAGCAGGTTCGCCAGCGCGTGCAGCTCCGCGCCCCAGCCCACCAGGACTGCTGTCTCCGGCGCCACGTCGTAGCGGCGCAGCAGCAGGCTGGCCGCGCGGCCCGCGTAGACGCCGGGCAGATCATTGTTCTCGAAGGGGAGCGTGGGCGGATGGCCGCCGGGCGTGAGCAGGAAGCGCTCCGAGTACACCTTCAGCAGGCGTGGCGCGTCCGCCTCCCAGGTGCCCACCGCGAGGAAGCGCCCCGCCTCGTCGTCGTACAGGCCCAGCGCGGTGGCCCGCGTGAGCACGCTGCTGGGGGAGATGCGGTGGATGTCGTCCAGGCTGGGGCCGCCGGCTTCCGGCGCGCCATTCGCGAGCCGGCCACCGAGCGCGTCGTCCCGCTCGATGAGGAGGAAGCCCACGTCCCGCTCGGTCAACACGCGCGCCGCCGCCAGGCCCGCCGCGCCGCCGCCCACCACGGCCACGCGGGTGCGCACCGTGCGCGCGGGCGCCGTCTCGGGCGCGGGCGTCTTGGGCAGCAGGCCCAGCCCCGCGAGCTGCCGCGCCACCTTGGCCATCACCTGCTCGGCCACCGGGACGCCGGCGAACATCTCGTGGTGGTCCATGCCCTTGGGGAAGAACCAGTCGATGCTCTCGAAGATGTCCACCTTCGCGGAGGGGTAGGCGTTCTGCCGCTCCAGCTTCATGCCGTCTCGCGCGGGCGTGCGGCACGCGTAGACATTGGGCACGCCGTCCACCCGCATCAGGCAATGCGAGCAGGCCCCGGCGAAGCAGTAGGGGCCTCGCGGCCGGTGGTACTTGATGGAGCGGGCGAGCATGGGCTCACCCGCGGCAATCAGCGAGCACGCCACCGGCTCACCTTCGATGGCGGGGAGGCTCTCGCCCTCGAGGTCCACGGTGATGGCCCGGCCGCGCGGCGGTACGTCGGGAAGGCGTCGCATAGGGTGTGCCAAAATGGCCCACGCGGACCGGGCGGTCAAAGCCTCTGACGGCATGACGCGCCATGCCCAACATGCCTGGCTGATAGGCACGGTGATGGCGCGCCCGACCTTGGCTAAGGCGCACACCGTAAAACGAGAGGGGACCGTCTCGGGCCGTGTGGCACCCGGGACAGTCCCCTTGAAGACTTACGTCAGTGCGTGACGCGCCGGGCAAAGCACCCGGCAATCCCTGTCAGACCGGCTGCTCGCTCGAGGGGATGACGGGCTCGGGCATGCCCTGCGGCCGGTGACCGAAGCGGGTGCGGACCACCGCGCCCAGGGCCATCAGAGCGACCAGCGTGGTGATGAGGGGGCCGATGATGGGGAGCGAGCCCACCACCATCAGCACCAGCAGCCCCAGGGCCAGCACCACCGCCTGCGTCTTCCGGCCGCGGAAGATGGGCAACCGCGTGCCCAGCTCGCTCGCCACCGCCGCGTAGCCGAGCGCCGCCGCGACGGGGGCCGCCATCCACAGCACCAGCGCCACCGGGATGCCGATGATGGTGATGCACAGCACCACCGTGAGGGGAATCATCGCCAGCAGTCCCACGAAGCCGGTGAGCCCCGCCTGCACCGGCTTGCGGCGCACTTCCTCGCCCAACTGCTTCATGCGCGCAGGGAAGAACATCTGTCCCAGGAAGCCGAGCCCGAAGAGCATCGCGAAGGTGAGGATGAAGCCCGCCAGGCCCACGCCGTCATCGTCGCGGTCCCTCCGGCTCTCGGAAGAGTCCTTGGCTTCCTTC
Organism: Myxococcus sp. AB036A; assembly: GCF_006547355.1. Classification (NCBI taxonomy): domain Bacteria; kingdom Pseudomonadati; phylum Myxococcota; class Myxococcia; order Myxococcales; family Myxococcaceae; genus Myxococcus; species Myxococcus sp. AB036A. The sequence goes on from NZ_VHLC01000053.1 coordinate 52,235, forward strand.
ACGCCCTTCTTGATTTCACTGGCCACCATGCGGCCAATGCCCGCGCCGCCGAAGGACTCGATGCTGCCTTCGACCTGGGCGTCGTCGTCGCGCTCCACCGAGCCGCCAAAGGCAGACACGTCGCCCTCCACGTGTGCGTCCGGCCCCAGGATGACGTTGCCGCCGAAGGCATGCGCGTCCCCGTCCACGCGGCCGTGGACCTCCAGGTTGCCGCCGAAGGCGACCGCGTCATCCTTCACGTGGCCGTGGACCACCAGGTTGCCGCCGTACACCACGGCGCTCTCCACCGTCTGGCCGTCCTTCACCTCCAGGTTCTGTCCGCGCGCCACCACGTTGCGGCTGCCGTTGCGACGCATGTTGCGCCGCACCTCGTCGCGGGCCCGCTTCATCTCGTCCCGGGCGCGCTTCATCTCGTTCCGCGTCTCCTCGGAGAACGCGTTCGGGAGGTCGGGAATCGGAGGGATGGGAGGCATCGCCATCACCGGCGGATCGCTGGCCACGGGCGGCGCGTTCGGTGCGTCGTCGGCGTTGGCCTCGGACTCACCCGATTCGGCGGCGTGCTTCTCCTGCGCCGTCATGGGCCGCAGCGTGAAGATGGTGCCGTCCTGGTCCAGGCGCAGCGAGTACGCCCGGGCCACGGTGCGCAGGGCCTGGTTCGCCGTGACGCCGCGCAGGTGGACCTCGGCGGGCGAGTCCAGGTCGCCGGTGACGACCAGGTTGAGGCCCCCCTTGTCGGCGATCGTCTTGAGGGCGTCGCGCAGGGTGCCGCGGAAGCTGATGTCGATGGTGCTCGCGGCGGGTGCCGTCACGCCGGCCTGGGGCGCCGTGTCCTGGGCAAGCGCCAGGGGGGCGCCGAGCAGCAGAGCGGGGAAGAGGATTCGAGGAAGGAGCTTCATGGTTCGCTCACGCTTCGGAAGGAGTGGGCCCGGTGCCGACAAGCCGCTTGAGACCGTACAGCGACGTCAGCAGGAGGAAGGCGAGAGAGCAGGCCACCGTCAGGCCCGCGGTGGACCACAGCGCGTGGGCGCCACTGAGGACGCCTTCAACGAAGGGGCGCCCCTGCACCAGGACGGAGGCCAGCCCGGTTCCCAGCCGGCCGAGCGCCTGGTCGCTCATCACCAGGTAGCCCAGCCCGCCCAGCATCGACGTCAGCAGGATGGCCAGCCCGGACCAGACCTCGCGGCGCCGGGGCACGGGTTCAGCGGACACGCGCGCCATGACGTTGGCGACCAGGGTGGGCGGGGGGAGGGGATCCGCCAGCCGGTACAGGTCCTGCTCCATCAGCCGATGATCTTCCAGGACGGCGGCGCAGGCGGCGCACTCGGCGGCGTGGTCCAGCGCGGGGCCTTCACCGGCTTCCAGCTCCGTGAAGAGGACTTCGAGGTCCGGGCACAGGTGGGGATTCATCGTGGAGCCTCCTCGGCCGTCATCTTCTTGCGCAGCTTCTCACGGGCCCGGAAGAGCCGGGCCATGATGGTGCCAGGCGCACAGCCCATGATCTGGGCGATCTCCTTCGTCGTGCGCTTCTGGACGTAATAGAGGGCGAGCACCTCCCGGTCCTCGACGGACAGGGTGGCCATGGCCTCCTCCAGCGACTGCCGCTCCTCGCGGGCGATGGCGCCTTCCTCCTGCGACGCCTCGCCGCTGGGGAGCACCTCCTTCATGGGCTCCAGCTCCTCCGTGCGCACCTTGGTGCGGCGGCGGAGCAGGTCCAGGCAGAGGTTGCGGGTGATGGCGAGCACCCACAGGTCGAACGGGCGCGCGTCGTCGTAGCGGTGGAGGTTCTGGTAGGCGCGAAGCAGCGCTTCCTGCGCCACCTCCGCGGCCTCGGCCTCGCTCTGGAGCAGCCGCAGCGCCAGGCCGTAGACCGGGCGCTGCACGCTGCGAACCAAGGCCTCGAAAGCGGACGGGTCACCCCGGCGGGCGGCCTGTACGTCCGCTTTCCAGGGAAGCGGAGGGGCTTCCTCAGCCATCAGCATCCCGATGGCATGGGCGAGCGTCCCGGGAGCGTCGTCGAGGGCAAGAGCGTTCACACCTGGGTCTACGGCGCGCCCGTCCGCCCATTGCATCCGGGAGATACATCTCTATTTCTTCCGTGATTTCGCGGGCTTGGCCTTGGCTGCACGTTTGGCTTCGGTCTCCGCGCGCGCGGCCGAGCGGGCATCCTTGCGCTGGCGCTGCCGCTCACGGAAGCCCAGCGGCGCGGCGGGCTCCGCGACCTTGGCGGGCGCGGGGACCTTGGACGCCAGGGTGCGGGCGCGGCCCGAGGCGGGCTCCAGGAGCTCCACCTCACGCGGACCGCTGCGGCGGCGGCCCGGAGCGCCAGCGCCCCGGGCATCGCGGTTGCCGGCGGGTGCGCGCGTGTCGCGGTCTCCGGACGAACGGCGGCGGGTCTCCGAGCCCGGAGCGCCCCGGCTCGAGGCGCGCGCGCCGTCCGCGTCCCGGCGGGGCGGGCCCCGGCGGCTGGAGGGCTCGTGCGCGGCGGCGGCGGCTTCGGCCTCCGCCAGCTTCGGCCGCTGCGAGGCGCGGATGGTCTCCGCGCTGTCCTCGGCGTACTCGAAGTGGAACAGCCGCTTGATGACCAGGGTGGCGTAGGCGCCAGGCGGCAGGGTGAAGGCGATGTTGACCTTGATGTCGTCGCGGTTGAGCTCGTCCGCCTGCGTGCGGCCCACGACGAGCTTGTGCGGGAACGACAGCAGGGGCCGCTCCTCGTGCTTGAAGTAGAGCCTGCGCTCGGCGCCGGGGACTTGCAGGTCCGACAGCTGGAGCTTCTCGCGGCCCAGCACCCAGCGCACGGCCTCCTCCACCTTCGGGTCGCTGAACGTCGAGTTCGGCGCGAGCAGGGGGAAGGAGGCGTCGCGCAGCGTGCGGAGCACCTCCGGGCTGGCGTCGCGGTGGAACAGCAGCGTGCCGGCCTGGTAGCGCATGGGGAAGAGGTGCTCGCGCGGCAGCATGAGCTGGAGGTAGCGCCGCACGCCCTCGTTCCAGAGGAAGCTCTGGTAGGTGAAGATCAGCATCGCGCGGTAGTCCGCGTCGATCTGCATGAAGGCGCGCAGGTAGTCACCCGGCTGATCGCGCAGGGACTTCAGGACGCGGTGGTACTTGCGCGTGCCCTCGTAGGGGACGCGGGCGTCCCAGCGGCCCCAGTTCTCCTTCCAGAAGGCCTTGATCTTGGCGTCCTCCGTCCGGTCCAGCTCGGACGGCTTGGCCATGTAGTTGTGCAGCGCGGCCTCGAAGTCGCCCCGGATGAGGTCCTTGGCGATGAAGCCCTGGCCGTGCTTCAGCGAGCCGAAGCGCTGGCTGTCGAAGTAGTTGATGACGCCCAGGCGGTTGACCTCGGCGGCGGCCACGTTGAGGGGCCCCAGCGACTCCGGCTGGAGCGCGCGCACCGTGACGGAGAAGCGGTTGGAGGTGATGTTGGCGGCGGACAGCGGCTTGTCCGTGCGGCCCAGGTACTTCAGCCGCAGGTCAGGCTCCTGCATGTCCACGTCGGCGCCGTCCACCGCGATGATCTGCTCGGTCCGGCCCTGCTTGTCCTTGAGGCCGCAGTAGCTGATGGCGCCGGGCTTGAGCCCGAACGCATCCCGCAGCCGGGTCACGGCGTCGAAGGTGGACAGCTTCTGCTTGTCCATCAGGTAGACGCGGTGACGTCCCGAGTCGACTTCGTCGAAACGGTATGACTCCTTGACGGAGAAGTCCTCGGGCTTTTGTTTGATTCGCACGGCGCCCCCTTACCAGCGCGGCGCCCCGGAATGAAGCATCTGCGCCAGAAAGGGGATAACGTGACTTTTCATGCGAATTCTTCCCCTGTTGCTCCTGGCCCTGACTCCGGGGTGTGCCTCCACGCTGTCCACACAGCAGACGGCCCGGACGCTGGCGCCGGGGCAGGTCCAGGT
>NZ_VHLC01000054.1:0-55931 GCF_006547355.1 Myxococcus sp. AB036A
TCTTCAAGGGCTACCGCCCGCAGTTCTACTTCCGCACCACGGACGTGACGGGCTCGGTGAAGCTGCCGGAGAACGTCGAAATGGTGATGCCGGGCGACAACATCGCCATCGAGGTGGAGCTCATCACCCCCGTGGCCATGGAGAAGGAGCTGCGCTTCGCTGTTCGCGAGGGTGGCCGCACGGTGGGCGCCGGCGTCGTGGCGGAAATCATCGAGTAGCGCAAACCCCCAGTGGCTCCCTGCGTTCCCAATTCCGGGAAATTTCAGGGAGCCGTTGGGAATCATGTTGCACACCCTGGGGCGGGATGGTACACACCGCGCCCCTTCGTTCTGAAGAAACGGCTCTGTGAAATCCAGGGGACGTCGGTCGTAACGCCCTCCCGCGGCAGAGGCAGAGTCCGTTCAAAGAGGTTCTTGCGAATGGCGACACAGAAGATCCGCATCCGGCTGAAGGCGTACGACTCGAAGCTCCTGGACCAGAGCGCGGGTGAGATCGTCGAGACGGCCAAGCGCACAGGCGCGAAGGTGGCCGGTCCGATCCCCCTTCCCACGCGCATCAACAAGTTCACGGTGCTGCGGTCTCCGCACGTGGACAAGAAGAGCCGTGAGCAGTTCGAGATCCGCACGCACAAGCGCCTGCTCGATATCCTCGAGCCCACGCAGCAGACGCTGGATGCGCTGATGAAGCTGGATCTGTCGGCTGGCGTTGACGTCGAGATCAAGTCCTAGGAAGCGGGTGGGCGTTCGAGTGGTTTCACTCCGACCCCCGCGAGGAAAGTGCCATGGCGAAGTTTGACGTTGTCGACCTGGATTTGAAGAAGGTGTCGGAGATTGAGCTCTCCGACGATGTCTTCGGCACCGAGCCGAACGCCCACCTGTTTTACGAGGTGGCGAAGATGCAGCAGATCAACCGGCGCCGCGGCACGGTCGGGGTGAAGAACACCTCGCTGGTCAGCGGCGGCGGCAAGAAGCCCTGGAAGCAGAAGGGCACCGGCCGCGCTCGTCAGGGCTCCATCCGCGCTTCCCATTGGGTGGGCGGCGGTAAGGCGATGGCTCCCAAGGCGCGCGACTACTTCTACCGCCCGCCCCGCAAGGTGCGCCGCGGCGCCCTGAAGTCCGCGCTGTCCCTGCGGGCCCAGGAGAAGACGCTCATCATCCTGGACGGATTCTCCCTGGATGCTCCGAAGAGCAAGCAGGCCTTCGAGGTCCTCACCAAGCGTCTGAAGCTCCAGAACGCCCTGGTGATTGACGACAAGGGCAACACCAACCTGCACCGCAGCGTGCGCAACCTGGCGAAGTTCGACGTGCTGCCGCCCGAGGGCCTGAACCTCGAGGCCGTTCTCCGGCACTCGCACCTCGTCCTCACGTCCGCGGCCGCGAAGACCCTCGAGGGGGCGCTGTCATGAATCTGAACGACGTCATCAAGGGCCCGCTCATCACCGAGAAGCTGGACAAGGCCCGCGAGAAGTTCCGCCAGTACTCGTTCATCGTCGACCGCAAGGCGACGAAGCACGACGTCGCCCGCGCGGTGGAGACGCTCTTCAAGGTCACCGTCGAGGGCGTGAACACCAACATCGTCCGCGGCAAGATCAAGCGGGTGGGTCGTAGCATCGGCAAGCGGCCCAACTTCAAGAAGGCGGTTGTGACGCTGAAGCAGGGCGACTCGATCGAACTCTTCGAGGGAGGGGCGGCCTGACGCCACGGCGTCGAGCCAGCCTGAGGAACACACCATGGGCATCAAGAAGTACAAGCCGACTAGCGCCGCCCGCCGTCTGATGACGGTGTCCGACTTCGCGGACATCACCAAGGACTCGCCCGAGAAGAGCCTCACCGAGCCGCTCAAGCGCTCCGGTGGTCGCAACGTCCACGGGCACATCACCCGCCGGCATCAGGGCGGCGGCCACAAGCGCCGCTTCCGCGTCATCGACTTCAAGCGCCGGGACAAGGATGGCGTCCCCGCGAAGGTCGTGGCCGTCGAGTACGACCCCAACCGCACCGCCAACATCGCTCTGCTGCACTACGCGGACGGCGAGAAGCGTTACATCCTCGCTCCGGTGGGTCTGAGCGTGGGTGACACGGTGTTCGCCGGCGAAGGCGCGGACATCCGGCCTGGCAACAGCCTGCCGCTGCAGAACATCCCGGTGGGTACGGTCATCCACAACGTGGAGCTGAAGCCGGGCCGTGGCGCCCAGGTCATCCGCTCCGCCGGCACGTCCGGACAGCTGATGGCGAAGGAGGACCGTTACGCGCAGGTGCGTATGCCCTCCGGCACCGTCCGCAAGGTCCTCATCGAGTGCCGCGCCACCGTGGGCCAGGTCGGCAACATCGAGCACGAAATCATCCGTATCGGCAAGGCGGGTAAGAGCCGCTGGCTGGGCATTCGTCCCACCGTCCGCGGTCTGGCGATGAACCCGGTCGACCACCCGCACGGCGGTGGTGAAGGCAAGTCCGGTCAGGGTAACCCGCACCCTGTGTCGCCCTGGGGCAAGAAGACCAAGGGGCTCACCACGCGCACCAACAAGCGCACTGACAAGTTCATCGTGTCCGGCCGCCGCCAGGGCGCGCGCAGCCAGTAAGAGGATTCCATGGCTCGTTCGATCAAGAAGGGTCCGTTCGTCGACGACTTCCTCGTGAAGAAGATCGAGGACATGATCAAGACGAACAAGAAGGCCGTCGTAAAGACGTGGTCCCGTCGCTCCACGATTCTTCCGGAGTTCGTGGGTCACACCTTCGCGGTGCACAACGGGAAGAAGTTCATCCCGGTGTTCGTCACGGAGAACATGGTTGGCCACAAGCTCGGCGAGTTCGCCCCGACGCGTACGTTCGGCGGTCACTCGGCGGAGAAGAAGGTCGCCAAGGCCCCGGGCAAGTAGCCTGGCGCATTGCCTGAGAGCCTGAGGAGAAGACCATGGAGTCGACTGCACATCTGCGTTTCCTGCGCATGAGCCCCCGCAAGATTTCCACCGTTGCGGAGCTCATCCGGGGCAAGCCTGTTGAGGCGGCCCTCAACATCCTGAAGTTCACCAAGCGCGCCGCGGCCAAGCCGGTGGAGAAGCTCATCAAGAGCGCCGTGGCCAACGCGACTGACAAGTCCAAGGGCCAGGTCGACGTGGACACGCTCTACGTGAAGACCATCTCCGTGGACCAGGGTCCCACCCAGCGCCGGTTCATGCCGCGCGCCATGGGCCGGGCCACCCCCATCAAGAAGAAGACGGCCCACGTCCACGTGGTGCTCGCCGAGGCGAAGAAGTAGGACCCGTCGGGCCCTGCCCGGACGCTTCAAGGAGAATCACGTTGGGACAGAAAGTTCATCCGATCGGGTTCCGGCTTGGTGTCATCAAGACCTGGGACTCCAAGTGGTTCGAGCACAAGAACTACGCGCAGTGGCTCCACGAGGACATCCGCATCCGCGAGTTCGTGAAGAAGTCGCTGAACCACGCGGGCGTGTCGAAGGTGGAGATCGAGCGCGCGGCCAACAAGGTCAAGGTCAACGTCCACACTGCGCGGCCGGGCATCGTCATCGGCAAGCGCGGCGCGGGCATTGAGACGGTGAAGAAGGACCTCCAGCAGTTCACGAAGAACGAGGTCTTCCTCAACATCGTCGAGGTCCGCAAGGCTGAGACCGACGCGCAGTTGGTGGCGGAGAACATCGCCACGCAGCTCGAGCGCCGCATCGCGTTCCGCCGGGCCATGAAGAAGGCCCTGCAGACGGCGATGAAGTTCGGTGCCAAGGGCATCCGCGTGGCCTGCTCGGGCCGCCTCGGTGGCGCGGAGATGGCGCGCTACGAGTGGTACCGCGAGGGTCGCGTGCCCCTGCACACCCTGCGCGCGGACATTGACTACGGTTTCGCCGAGGCGAAGACGACCTACGGCAAGATCGGCTGCAAGGTCTGGGTCTGCAAGGGCGAGGTCCTCCCGGGCAAGGGTGGCCAGGCCCCCATGCCCTCCAACCGGTAATCAGCCCACCCGCGCCGGGCGCTCCCAAAAGGGGCGCCCGGGGCAGGGCGGCGAAGGACAGCGACGATGCTTCAGCCTGCTCGTACGAAGTACCGCAAGATGCACAAGGGCCGCATGCCTGGCAGTGCCCACCGGGGTAGCGACATGACCTACGGTGAGTACGGCCTGATGAGCCTCCAGCCGGGGTGGATCACCTCCCGGCAGATCGAGGCGGCTCGTATCGCGATGACGCGTCACGTGAAGCGTGGCGGCAAGATCTGGATCCGTATCTTCCCGGACAAGCCCATCACCAAGAAGCCCGCTGAGACCCGTATGGGTACCGGTAAGGGTGGCGTGGAGTACTACGTCGCGGTGGTGAAGCCCGGCCGCATCCTCTACGAGATGGAGGGTATGACGCCGGAAGTGGCCACCGGGGCGCTGAAGCTGGCGCAGGCGAAGCTGCCGGTGCTCACGAAGATCGTGAAGCGGGCGGACCTGAGCCTCTAAGGCACCGAGCGGCGGGAGCTGGTCCCCTGGACAGCTTCCGCTCGCATGGAGAGTGAAATGGCGACTGCGAAGGAATTGAAGGAACTGTCGGCGGACGACCTGAAGCAGCGCGCGGCCGAGCTGCGCGAGACGCTGTTCCAGGACCAGCTGAAGCGGCGGACCGGTTCGCTGGACAACCCGGCCGAGCGCACCCAGCACCGACGGGACCTGGCGCGGGTTCTGACCGTGCTGACCCAGAAGACGAAGGCTTAAGGGCTGAACACCCACGACTCCAAGCGCGCTCAGCTGATAGAGGAGCGCGTGCGGCCATCCGGGCGCCAATGCCCGGGTGCATGAGAGACAGTGAGAGAGAAGATGGCTGAAGCGACCGAGACGCAGGCTTCCGAGACTTCCACCCGTGGCCGTCCCAAGACGCGCGTGGGGATTGTCACCTCCAACAAGATGCAGAAGACGGTGGTCGTCACCGTCCAGCGCCGGGCTCCGCACCCGAAGTACGGGAAGATCATGAGCCTGCGCGAGAAGTACAAGGCGCACGTGGAGGATCACGACTACCCCAAGAAGGTCACCATCAACGAGGGTGATCGGGTCCGGATCGCCGAGACCAAGCCCGCTTCGAAGGACAAGCGTTGGCGCGTGGTCGAGGTGCTGGAGAAGAGCAAGAACGTCTAGCACGCATGTCCCTTCCGCGCGGCCGTGAGGCGGCGCGGGATGGTCACCGGCGACAGGAGATTCCCAGATGATTCAGATGACGAGCGTGCTCGACGTGGCGGACAACTCGGGCGCGAAGAAGGTGTTCTGCATCAAGGTGCTCGGTGGTTCGAAGCGCAAGTATGCGTCCATCGGCGACGTGATTGTCGTCTCGGTGCGCGAGGCGCTTCCCAACTCGAAGGTGAAGAAGGGTGACGTGGCCAAGGCCGTCATCGTTCGCACCAAGCGCGAGGTGGGTCGTCCGGACGGCAGCTACATCAAGTTCGACGGCAACTCCGCGGTCCTCATCAACAAGGACATGGAGCCCATTGGTACGCGTATCTTCGGGCCGGTGGCCCGTGAGCTCCGCGCCCGCAAGTTCATGAAGATCATCTCGCTGGCGCCCGAAGTCCTCTGAGAGGACGGCAGGCCGGACGGCGAGCAGCCAGAGAGAGGAAGCCATGCAGAAGCTGAAGGTTGGAGACACGATCCAGGTCATGGCCGGGGCCGAAGCCTCCGAGAAGAACCCGGCGACCAAGCGCGGCAAGGTACTGAAGATCGATCGCGAGGCTGAGCGCGTGACGGTCGAGGGCCTGCGCCTGGTCAAGCGTCACATGAAGAAGACGCCCCAGAGCCCGGAAGGCGGCATCGTCGAGAAGCCGGGCACGATCGCGCTGGCGAACGTGCAGGTGGTTTGCGCCAAGTGCGACAAGCCGACCCGAGTGGGCATCCGTACTGAAGGTGAAGAGGGCAAGAAGAAGCGGTTCTGCAAGAACTGCGACGCCCTGATTGACTAGGTGTCCGCGTTGGTGCATGTATGCGCGCCCTTTGCCCACCCTGGTGGTGGCGAAGGGCGGGCGTGCAGGCATGGAGGGCCCGTGGAGCAACAGGGGCCCTCGCGGTGTTTCCAGGTTCCATACGAAGGACTGATCGGGCGTGCTGGGTCCACGACGGCGCCCCGAAGCAGAGGACAGGACGATGGCTGACGAGAAGAAGGCCGAGCAGAAGGAAAAGAAGGCGAAGCGGGGCAAGAAGGAAGAGGCCAAGAAGGTTGGCTTCGCCGCTAATATCGAGGAGGGCCTGGAGTCCAAGCCGGCCCGACTGAAGGTGCGTTTCTTCAAGGAAGGTGTTCCGTCCCTCCTGAAGGAGCTGAGCCTGAAGAACCCGATGCAGGTTCCCCGGCTGGAGAAGATCGTCGTCAACATGGGTCTGGGCGAGGCGCTCGCCAACAACAAGATCCTGGAGTCGGCGGTGGAGCAGCTCGCGGCGATCACCGGCCAGAAGCCGATCGTCACGCGCGCCCGCAAGTCCATCGCGAACTTCAAGCTGCGCCAGGGGCAGGCCATCGGTGCCGCCGTCACGCTGCGCGGCGACCGTATGTACGAGTTCATGGACCGCCTCATCACCGTGGCGCTGCCGCGCGTGCGTGACTTCAAGGGCGTGTCCCCCAAGGCGTTCGACGGGAAGGGCAACTACACGCTCGGCGTGCGCGAGCAGATCATCTTCCCTGAGATCAACTACGACCAGATCGAGAAGGTGAAGGGGCTCAACATCAGCTTCGTCACCACTGCTGCCAACGACGAGCAGGGGCTGGCGCTGATGCGTCACTTCGGCATGCCGTTCCGTCAGTAAGCCCTCGAGTCAAGGACCCGACGAAACATGGCCAAGCTCTCCAAGATCGCCCAGGCAAAGCGCAAGCCGAAGTTCTCGGTGCGCCAGTACAACCGCTGCCCGCTGTGTGGCCGGCCGCGCGCGTTCCTGCGCAAGTTCAAGATGTGCCGTATCTGCCTCCGCAACCGCGCTCTCCGCGGCGAGGTCACCGGCGTTACCAAGTCGTCCTGGTAGCCGGAAGGGCAGGGTGCCTGGCGGGCCTCATCGGCCGGCCAGGCACATTGAAGTAGGAAGTTCGTAGTGGCGGTCAGCGCGAACCCCCGGGATGGGCCCGGCAGGCGCGATGGCCGCGAACACGGGGCGCCCGGTACGGGGCCTCGTTTGGGAAGGTACTCCATGCCGGTCAATGATCCCGTCGGCGACATGCTGACCCGCCTGCGCAACGCTTCGCGCGCGCGTCACGACAAGGTCGTCATCCCCCACTCGAAGCTCAAGCTCGAGATCATCAAGGTCCTCAAGGACGAGGGCTACATCGGCGAGTTCGTGGTGCACGAGCAGACCGTGCAGAACAAGCGCACGGTGTTCCCTGAGATCTCCGTGCAGCTGAAGTACGGTCCGGACCGTGCGCCTGCCATCACCGGTATCCGTCGCGTGTCGAAGCCGGGCCTGCGTCGCTATGCCGCCGCGCGTGAGATTCCGCAGGTGCTGGGTGGCCTGGGTATCTCCATCCTGTCCACCTCCCGCGGCATCATGGTGGATTCCGAGGCCCGCAAGCAGAAGGTCGGCGGCGAGCTGCTCTGCACCGTCTACTAGCCAGCCGCCAGGGTGCGGCGCCCCGTGAGGGAGCGCGCCCCAGGCACACAGGACCGAGGCAACCATGAGTCGGATTGGAAAACTGGCGATCAAGCTCGGCGACAAGACGAAGGCCGTCATCGCCGGCGAGCAGGTGAACTTCGAGGGCCCCAAGGGCAAGCTGTCGGTGAAGCTGCCTGGCAAGGTCAAGGTCGAGATCAAGGACGGCGAGATGACCGTGCAGCGCGAGGATGACTCGCGCGAGGCGCGCAGCCTGCACGGCCTGACCCGGACCATCCTCGCGAACGCTGCGAAGGGTGTGAGCACGGGCTTCGAGAAGAAGCTGGACATTCGCGGCGTTGGTTTCCGCGCCGAGGTGAAGGGCAAGGCCATTCACTTCGCGTTGGGGTTCTCGCACCCGGTGGTGTTCAACCTGCCCGAGGGCGTGACCGCCGAAGTCGACAAGGCGCCGCGCAACGAGGACAGCTTGCCCACCGTGGGCCTGACGCTCCGTTCTTCGGACAAGGAAGCGCTGGGCGCGACGGCGGTGAACATCCGCTCGCTGCGTCCTCCCGAGCCCTACAAGGGCAAGGGCATCAAGTACGCCGAGGAGCGCATCCGCCGCAAGGAGGGCAAGACCGGTACGACCTAGTCGTCCTGTCTTTCCTAAGTGTTCCAAACTCCACCGGGTCCTCGGGACCTGGTGGCATCATCCGGAGGCGGAAGGCCGCATCGCCTCCGGACGGAAAAGGAAGCAGCCATGCCTACGAAGATTGAAGCCCGTCTCAAGAGGAAGAACCGCATCCGCAAGAAGCTGTCGGGTACGACAGAGCGGCCACGGCTCACCGTGTACAAGAGCCTCAAGCACATCTACGCGCAGGTGGTGGATGACACCACGGGCAAGACGCTCGCGTTTGCCTCGTCGCTGTCCAAGGACCTGAAGGGTCAGGACGAGGGCGACAAGAAGGCGGATGCGAAGCGGGTTGGTGCTCTGATTGCGCAGAAGTGCAAGGCCGCCAACGTCGAAGCGGTGGTGTTCGACCGCAACGGCTTCCCTTATCACGGGCGCATCGCCGCCGTGGCCGACGCCGCGCGCGAGGCCGGGCTGAAGTTCTAAGAATTCGAAAGGAATCCCCCAAGTGGCAACTCCGATCAATCCGAACGATCTGGACCTCACCGACCGCGTGGTGAATATCAACCGCGTGGCCAAGGTCGTGAAGGGCGGCCGCCGTTTCTCGTTCGCCGCCCTGGTGGTGGTGGGGGACGGCGCCGGACACGTGGGCGTCGGCCTGGGTAAGGCCAACGAAGTCCCCGAGGCCATCCGCAAGGGTGGTGAGAACGCGAAGAAGAACCTGTTCCGCGTCCCGCTCGTGGGTCACACCATTCCGCACGAGGTGCTCGGGCACTTCGGCGCTGGCTGGGTGCTGCTGAAGCCGGCCACCCAGGGTACGGGCGTCATCGCCGGCGGCGCGGTTCGCGCGGTGCTGGAGGCGGCGGGCATCCGGAACATCCTGACCAAGAGCCAGGGGTCGCGGAATCCGCACAACGTGCTGAAGGCCACTGTCGCTGGTCTGAAGCTGCTGCGCAGCGCGGAGCAGGTTTCGCGTCTCCGTGGCAAGGACGTCGAGCCGGCGAAGCTCGCCGGGGAGCAGAGGGGCTAGCCCATGGCGCTCAAGGTGAAGCTGGTGAAGAGCTTTGCGGGTGCGTCCAGCGACATGCTGGACACCATCCGTGGGCTGGGCCTGAAGAAGTTCGGTGACGAGCGGCTCCTCAAGGACACGCCTGCGGTTCGCGGGATGGCGTTCAAGGTGAAGCACCTGGTCACCCTGGAAACCGTTTCCGGCGACGCGCCGGCGCCCAAGCGCCGCAAGCCCGCCAAGATTGCCCTGCGGGAGCGGGCGATCGCGTATCAGGCCAAGCAGAACAAGGCCTGAGTCACGAGAGGATCGAGACGATGAGCACTCTGAACAAACTGCAGCGTCCGGCGCGCTCGTGGCACCGCAAGAAGCGCGTAGGCCGCGGCCAGGGTAGTGGTCTTGGCAAGACGGCCGGCCGTGGTGGCAAGGGCCAGAAGGCCCGCACCGGCAACATGCGGTTCGAAGGCTTCGAGGGCGGCCAGAGCCCCCTGCAGCGGCGCCTGCCGAAGTTTGGCTTCACGCCGCCGAACCGGACGGTCTACGCGGTCGTCAACCTGTCGGACCTCGAGCAGCACTTCGATGCCGGCGCCACGGCGGACGTGGAGACGTTGCGCAAGGTCGGCCTGGTCAAGGGCCGCTACCATGGCGTGAAGCTGCTGGCCCGCGGCGAGCTGACCAAGAAGGTCACCGTGGTCGTGCACAAGGCGTCTGAGGCGGCGAAGGCGGCCATCCAGAAGGCGGGCGGCGCGGTGGAAGAGATTCCGCTGGTGGCCCACAAGCCGGAGTCCGCGGCCAAGGCGCACGCTGGCAAGGGCGTCAAGGCTCCTCGGCAGCCCAAGGCCTGAGCGTGCCTGGCGCGCATCACTTGCTGGTGGTGCGCGCAGTTTCGCTTGTGTAGGCTTCTGCGCCCCTTTCCCACTCGTGGAACAGGGGCGTTTTGTCGTCCTGGCAGAACCCTCTCGAAGAGGATGGCTACCCCGTGGCTCTGAACGCCTTCGCCAACGTCTTCCGTATCGCTGAGCTGCGCAGTCGGCTCGCGTATACGCTCGCGCTGCTCGCCGTCTATCGCATCGGCATCTTCATCAACACGCCAGGCGTGGACCGTTCGGCGATGAACGCGTTCATGGACGCCCAGAAGCAGTCGGGCGGCCTCGTCTCGCTGTTCAACCTCTTCTCCGGCGGCGCGCTGGAGCAGATGTCCATCTTCGGATTGGGCATCATGCCGTACGTCAGCGCCTCCATCATCATGCAGCTGCTCGCCGTGGTGGTACCCAGCCTGGAGCGGCTGCAGAAGGAAGGCGCCGGCGGTCGGCAGAAGATCAACCAGTACACCCGCTACGGCACGATCGCGCTCTCCGTCGTGCAGGGCATCGGCATCTCGCGGTGGCTGGCGTCGCTGGGCCGCTCCGACGGTGGCCAGAGCGGTTTCAACCAGGTGGTCGTCCCCGACGACAGCGCCTGGTTCACCTTCATGACGGTGGTCAGCCTCACGGCCGGCACGGCCTTCATCATGTGGCTGGGTGAGCGCATCACCGAGCGCGGCATCGGCAACGGCATCTCGCTCATCATCTTCGCCGGTATCGTGGCGGGCCTGCTCCCGGGCGCGAAGCAGCTGCTGGACCTGACCCGTCAGGACGTCATCTCGATGGCCGAGGTGCTGGCGCTGGTCGTCTTCATGCTCATCATCATCGCCGCGGTCGTCTACGTGGAGCGCGGCATGCGGCGCATCCCCATCCAGTACGCCAAGCGGATGGCGGGACGGCGGATGTTCGCCGGCCAGGCGACGTACTTCCCGATGAAGGTGAACACCTCGGGCGTGATTCCTCCCATCTTCGCGGGCGCGGTGTTGTCCTTCCCGGCCACGCTGGGAACCTGGTTCCCGTTCCTGCAGGGATTCCAGCGTGCCATCGAAGGCAACCTGTGGATCTACAACGGGCTGTTCGTCGTGATGGTCATCTTCTTCGCCTACTTCTATACGGCGCTGACGTTCCGGCCGGACGACGTGGCGGACAACATCAAGAAGCAGGGTGGCTACATCCCGGGCATCCGTCCGGGCCGTCAGACGGCGGAGTTCATCGAGCGCGTGCTCAACCGGCTCACGTTCGGTGGCGCCATCTACCTGTCGGTCGTCTGCGTGATTCCGTCGGTCATCAGCGGCTTGCTGGGGGTGCGGTTCACCTTCGGCGGCACGGCGCTGCTGATCGTCGTGGGCGTGGCGCTCGATACGGTGCAGCAGATCGAGGGCCACCTCATCAGTCGTAACTACGAGGGCTTCGCCGGCCCTCGCGGTCCGCGCATCCGGGGCCGGGTGCGCGTGGCGGCCTGAGCCTCCGCGCGGGCGTTCCGGGCGCCTCTCCCCGTCGCGGGGAGGGGCGCCTCGTCGTTCCCAGGCTAGGTGTTGTTCAAGGATATTCGCTGGTGCACACGGAGCGCGCTCGGGGGTTTGAGTCCTACGACTTCCGTGCCTTCCTTCGGAGCTGAGAGGACACATGAACCTGATCCTGTTGGGGCCGCCGAACGCGGGGAAGGGTACGCAGGCGAGGCGACTGTTCGCCGACTTCCAGATCCCCCAGATCTCCACCGGGGACATCCTCCGCAAAGCAGTCGCGGAGGGCACGGAGCTGGGCCGGGTGGCTGGCCCGCTGATGGCCGCCGGGCAGTACGTCCCGGACGACGTCGTGATTGGCATCGTCGAGGAGCGCCTCAAGGAGGCGGACGTGGCCAAGGGCTTCGTCCTGGACGGCTTTCCGCGAACGCCGGGCCAGGCGGACGCGCTGGACAAGATGCTGGGTCGCCTGGGCAAGCAGCTGAGCGCCGTCATCTCGCTCGAGGTGCCGCACGCGAAGCTGGTGGAGCGCGGCTCCGGCCGCCGGGTCTGCCCGGTGGACGGCAGCGTCTACCACGTCTACCAGAGCCCGCCGAAGCGGGCGGGGTACTGTGACAAGTGCAATACCGGGCTTGTCCAGCGCCCGGATGACATGCCCGAGGTCATCGAGAAGCGCCTTCAGAAGTACGACTCGGAGACGGCGCCACTGAAGGCCTTCTATGAGAAGAAGGGCCTGCTCAAGAGCGTGGACGGCGTGGGTGCGCCCGAGGGCATCTACGAGGAGATCAAGGCCGCTGCGGGCAAGGCCTGATCCATCTGGCGGGTGGGGTACCGGCCTGGCTGGTACCTCCTCGCCGGTTCGTCGCTTCAGCGACGGAGCTTGCTTTCGCTGGACATGGGGAGCTCCGGCCTGGGGGGTCTGGACTCCCGTCAGGGATGGGCGCATTTTCACCCCGCCGGGAGAGCACCCGCTCCAGGTGTGGGCCTTGACGTGGGTCTCACAGATTGAGTTGATTTTCCCATGACTGCGGGTGAAGTAGCCCGCTGTTATGAGGGGTTAGTAGGAAACCAAGTTTTGCAGTCGCGCGACGCTTGCCACTTGCGGACCAAAGTGCTATCCCGCCGCGCTTCCAAGAGGTTCGTGGTCCGGGGAAGAGAGTCTGACGCTTGCCGAAGGATGATTCCATCGAAGTCGAGGGGACCGTGATGGAGCCCCTCCCGAACGCGATGTTCCGCGTGGTGCTGGACAACGGCCACAAGGTGCTCGCGCACATCTCGGGCAAGATGAGGATGCACTTCATCCGCATCCTCCCGGGTGACAAGGTGAAGGTCGAACTGTCTCCGTACGACCTGACGCGCGGGCGGATCACGTACCGGGCGAAGTAGTAGGGTGCACCCGCCTGGGAATGGCGGGCCGCCCGTTGGGCTTTTCTTTAGCTGAGGAAGGAAGTTCGCTCCAATGAAGGTACGGGCGTCCGTCAAGAAGATCTGCGACAAGTGCAAGATTGTTCGCCGTAAGGGAATCGTGCGCATCATTTGCGCCTCCAACCCCCGGCACAAGCAGCGCCAGGGCTAACGGCCAAGCGGCCGTTGGCTTCAGACCAACTCCACTTAAGAAGGAAGACCGAAGATGGCTCGTATCGCCGGCATCGATCTGCCGCCCAACAAGCGCGCGGTGATCTCGCTCCAGTACATCTACGGGATCGGCAACAAGTCCGCGCAAGACATCATTGCTGCGGCGGGCATCGATCCCACGACCCGGACCAAGGACCTCACCGAGGAGCAGGCCCGCAAGATCCGCGAGATCATCGAGGCCAGCTACAAGGTGGAGGGCGACCTCCGGCGCGAAGTCACCATGAACATCAAGCGGCTGATGGACCTGGGTTGCTACCGGGGCCTTCGTCACCGCAAGGGCCTGCCGGTTCGTGGCCAGCGGACCCACACCAACGCGCGTACCCGCAAGGGTCCGAAGCGGGGCATCGTCCGGGCGAAGCCGGCAGCTCCGGCCCGGTAAACGCAGCGCTGGCCCGTAAGGTGCCGGCGTCGATCACCTCCTCCCAGGAGCAGCAATTCACATGGCTGACGAGATCAATACTTCGGCTGCGGCGTCCACGGGCGCCGAGGGCGAGGCCCCTGCCGCGAAGAAGTCGAAGCGCAAGGGCAAGAAGAGCATCCTCAACGGCGTGGTCCACATCCAGTCCACGTTCAACAACACCATCATCACGATCACGGACGTGTCCGGGAACGTGATCTCCTGGTCGTCCGCCGGGGCGCGTGGCTTCAAGGGAAGCCGCAAGTCCACCCCGTTCGCGGCGCAGGTGGCGGCTGGCGACGCCGCGGCGAAGGCGATGGAGCACGGCCTGAAGAACGTGTCCGTGTTCGTGAAGGGCCCGGGCGCGGGCCGCGAGTCGGCGCTGCGCGCGCTGGCGGCCGCCGGTCTGAAGATCAACCTCATCCGCGACGTGACGCCCATCCCGCACAACGGATGCCGTCAGCCCAAGCGTCGCCGCGTCTAACCCCTTCGTCAGGGCTGCCCTTGCACCTTGGTGTGGGGGCGGCTCCAGATCACCTCTAAGGACCTCTCAATGGCTCGTTACACTGCCAGCGCCTGCCGCATCTGCCGGCGCGAAAACCTGAAGATGTACCTCAAGGGCGACCGTTGCTACACGGACAAGTGCGCCATTGAGCGCCGCCCCTATCCCCCGGGTCAGCACGGCCAGGGCCGCGTGAAGTTCTCCGGCTACGGCGTGCAGCTGCGCGAGAAGCAGAAGGTCAAGCGCATGTACGGCCTGCTGGAGAACCAGTTCCGCGGCTACTACCACCGCGCGTCCGCCGCCAAGGGCAAGACGGGTGACAACCTCCTGCAGCAGCTGGAGCTCCGTCTGGACAACGTGGTGTTCCGCATGGGCTTCGCGGACACGCGCAACGAGGCGCGCCAGCTGGTGCGTCACGGTCACTTCCAGGTGAACGGCCGCAAGGTGAACATCCCCTCGTTCGCCGTGAAGCCGGGCACCGCGGTGGAGGTGGTGGAGAAGAGCCGCAAGGTGCTCCGCATCTCCGAGGCGCTGGAGACGGTGGACCGCCGTGGCGTTCCGCAGTGGATCTCCCTGGACAAGAAGGCGTTCAAGGGCACGGTCACCACGGTTCCGAACCGTGAGGACCTGACGATGCCCATCTCCGAGCAGCTCATCGTCGAGCTCTACTCGAAGTAAGCACGCTGGATGTCGCAGTGGACGCCCTGGCCGACGAGGCCGGGGCGTCTTGCTTTCAAGCAGTCGCAGTCCCCGCGTGCGCATCCTCCCGCCAGGCCGGTGGGTAAGTCGGTGGTGCGGCACGAACCGAGGAGCGGTACACCATGGCTGATACGTTCGTTGCGAAGAACTGGCGTGACCTGATCAAGCCCCGTCGCATGGAGGTGGATCAGGACAGCGCGACCCCCACCTACGGCAAGTTCGTCGCGGAGCCGCTCGAGCGCGGTTTCGGTACTACGCTGGGCAACTCGCTCCGCCGGGTGCTGCTGTCGTCGCTGCAGGGCGCCGCCATCACCACCGTCAAGATTGAAGGCGTGGACCACGAGTTCACGACCATCCCCGAGGTGTCCGAGGACGTCACGGACGTCGTGCTGAACCTGAAGGAAGTCCTCCTTCGGATGCACACGAACGAGACGAAGACGCTCCGCATCGAGGCGGAGGGCCCCAAGGAGGTCAAGGCCGGTGACATCATCACCGACCCGGACACCGAGATCCTCAACCCGGGCCACCACATCTGCACCATCTCCGAGGGTGGCAAGCTCCGCATGGAGCTGACCTGCCGCCGCGGCCGCGGTTACACGCCGGCCAACGTGAACAAGGTCGCCGGTTCGCCCATCGGCACCATCCCCATCGACTCGCTGTTCTCGCCCATCCGCAAGGTGAACTACCAGGTCACCAACGCGCGCGTCGGTCAGGTCACGGACTTCGACAAGCTGTCGCTCGAGGTCTGGACGGACGGCTCCGTGTCCCCGCAGGACGCGGTGGCGTACGCGGCGAAGATCATCAAGGAGCAGCTCACCGTCTTCGTGAACTTCGACGAGACGGAGGAGCCCGTCGTCGCCGAGGCGCCGAAGGAAGAGGCGAAGCTGAACGAGAACCTGTTCCGCTCGGTGGATGAGCTCGAGCTGTCGGTCCGCTCGGCGAACTGCCTGCAGCAGGCGAACATCAAGTCCATTGGCGACCTCGTGCAGCGCACCGAGGCCGAGATGCTCAAGACGAAGAACTTCGGCCGCAAGTCTCTGAAGGAGATCAAGGAGATCCTCGCGGAGATGGGTCTGTCGCTGGGCATGAAGCTGGAGAACTGGCCGCCGAAGCAGGCGCCGGCTCCCGCGCAGCCGAAGGCGTAGTAGGGTTCACGCAGGGCCCCCCCACGCGGCCGCGGTACGGCAGTCAGCGGCGCGAGGGGAGGGGGCTGGGACGTCTTCCGGTCCAAATGACAGCGGCGGACCTCGTGCCGGGTCCGCCCATCCCACCCGGTACCTGATACGGCCGGAGTGGTGGAGTCCTTACCAGGACTCCGGAGCACGACGATGCGCCATAAGGTCGGACAGAGGAAGCTTCACCGCAGCACGAGCCACCGGCTCGCGATGCTCAACAACATGGTGACCTCGCTGCTGGAGCACCAGGCCATCCGCACCACGCTTCCCAAGGCCAAGGAGGCCCGGAAGATCGCGGAGCGGATCATCACCCTGGGCAAGCGTGGCGGCCTCGCCAACGTTCGCCTGGCGGCCCGTACGGTCAAGGACCGCGACGTGCTGCAGAAGGTGTTCGGCGAGTACAAGGACCGGTACGCCAGCCGTCCCGGTGGCTACACCCGCATCGTTCGGCTCGGCTTCCGCCGGGGCGACGCCGCGGAGATGGCCCTCCTGGAGCTCGTGGACCGGCCGGAGAAGGCCGCTCCCGTCGACACCGAGGCGGCTGCGCCTGCGGAAGAGACGAAGGCGGAGTAGTCCAGCACGGACTGCATACCTGGCTCCTTCGTGAGAAGGGGCTGGGAGCAACGCGAGGGCGCACTTCCGAGAGGAAGGGCGCCCTTCGTGTTTCCACGGCGGACTACCGCTGCGGCTTGTGAATGCGCTCCCAGGCGGCGTTGAGGTCCTCTGTGAGGTCCGCGCTGTCATCCCGGCTGCGCATCTGGATGGACTGGAAGCGGAGGTCCGCGGGCGCGGCGCCGCTGGAGCCCATCAGCTGCTTGGGAGTGATGGTGATGAACTCACCGGGGGCCACCGTTAGCACCGCCGCCTGGTACTGCCCGTTGACGGTGAGGGTGACGTCGTACCAGGGCTCCTTGCTCTCGTTCCAGATGGTGACCGAGGGCCGGTCCAACCTGTCACTGAGCACCAGGCGCGCGTCCATGTCCCCCTTGCGCACCGTGCTGCCGGGGCACGCAATGGCCAAGCTCGTCACCGTCATCACCAGCCAGCCGGCGATGATGGACGCCTTGTATTTGAAGAAGCGGTCGCTCCGTCGGAAATCCGAGACCAGCTCCTTGAGGATGGAGAGGCCATTGAGGAGGTGGTTCGACGCATCTCCCGCCAGGCGCTTCCCCAGCGGTCCGTCTGGCTTCTCCTTCAGGAGCGGCTCGGCGCGCGCGGCGGACATCACCCGCAGGTTGGACTGGCTGGGTGCGCGCGGCATGCCGGGGTTCGTCGGCGTGCGCGGCTGAGAGCCAGACGGAGACGCCGCCCGAGGAGGCTGCGTTCCAGGCTGGGGGGGCTTGCGACCGTCGCTCATCGGACAACGAGTGTAGAGGGCTGGGCCCGTGGATGGCTACTGTGCCTTGAGTTGCTGAAGCGCGCGTGATGCCACCGCGTTTTCCGGCTGGGTCTCCAGCACCTTCATCAGCCAACGCTCGGCCTCGCTGGCCGCTGTCTTCCGCGCCTCGGGGCGCGAAGCCTTCATCGCCTGCTCCGTGTAGAGCAACCCCAGCCGCAGGCTGAACTCCATGTTCTCCGGGTCCTTTTCGACCACGCGGCGCAGCTCGCGCTCGGCGGCGGCGAAGTCACCCTCCAGTTGGTACACGAGCGCCAGCTTGCCTCGCATCGCCACGGCTTCCGGTGCCAGGGCGGTGGCCACGGTGAAGGACTCGCGGGCGGCCGTGAGGTCCCTGCGCTCCAGGTGGATGTCACCCAGGTGGAACCACGCGGTCTCCAGCAGCGGATGGAGCGCCACGGCCTTCTCGAAGGAGAGGCGGGCCGCGTCGGGGCGCTGGCGCGCCAGGTAGAGCTCGCCCAGATAGAAGTGGTTCTTGCCGTCGCGGGGGGCGCGTTCGATGGCCTGCTTGAATTCATCCACCGCGCGACCCGCGTCATCCAGGCGTTGGTAGGCCAGGCCCAGCAGGGCGTGCACCACCGCGACGTCCGGGTAGTCGAGCAGGATCTCCTCGAAGGCGAGGATGGCGTGCTGGGGCGCATCCAGGTCCTTCAGGTAGCGCATGCCTTCTTCCAGCTTGGCCTCGGCGGCCTTGGGGAAGCCGGAGAACGGATCCGCGATCTGCTCCATCAATGCCCGCGCGGTGGTGACCTCGGCCGGCGTGGGCTGGCCCCGCACCACCGTGCCCAGGGCTTCCACGGCCCCGGGCGCGTCTCCCGTGCGGTGCAGCGCCTTGGCCAACGGCAGGCGCCAGGCGGTGCGGGCTGGCTCCAACGCCGTGGCGCGCCGCAGGGGCCCGAGCGCCTCCGTGTACTGTTCTGACTCCAGCTGCGCGAGCCCCAGCCGGTAGTGGAACTCCGCGGTGTCCGGTGCCAGGGTCGCGGCGCGCTCGAAGGCAGCGACGCTGGGCGCCCCCGCGTCGCGAGCGCGTGAGAAGAGGGCGAGGCCCAGCATGTACTGGTCAACCGCGCGCTCACCCGCCGCGATTCGCTTCTGGAGCTCCGCGATCCACGCGTCCGTCTGCCCCGCCTTCACGTAGGCCTCGGTGAGCGAGCGCGCCACGTCCAGGTCGTCCGGCGTCTGCCGGTGCAGGTCCGTCAGCAGCCCCAGGGCCTTCGTGGGCTGATGCTCGTCCAGGTAGGCCCGCGCCTGGGAGAGCGGATCGGTGGGGCGCGCCTTGGCGGAGTTGGAGGAGGTGGTGCTGCAACCAGTCAGGAGGCCCACGCCGAGTACCGCGGCGCGAATCCAGGGACGGGAACGGAGGTGGCGAATGGTCATCTCGGAGAGGCGTCTCAGGTGGAGGAGAGGGCTCGGGCGCTCGCGTCGCTGACGCCCTCGGCGCCCGCGGCGGCCACGGCGTCATCCACGTCGCCGCCCTTGCCCCCGAGGGACAGGCTGTCCGCGATGATGACGGCGCGGACGGCTCGGGCCAGCCCTTCGCGGTCGTTCTCGGCGAACGTGGTCGTGTCGATGGGCTTGCCAATCTTCACGCGGATGGGACCGGGGGTGATGTTCCAGGTGGACTTGGGCATCAGGTCGCCGGAGCCCTCGATGGTGACGGGGCAGACGGGGACGCGGGCCTTCAGCGCCAGGGCGAAGGGGCCCTTCTTGAAGGGCAGGACGCGGCCGTCCGTCGAGCGGGTGCCTTCCGGATACAGGAAGATGCTGGTGCCGCCGCGAATCTTGGCCGCTGCCGCGTTGAGCGAGGCGATGGCCTTGGAGCGGTTGGACCGGTTGATGAAGACGTGGCCCGCGAGCGCCAGGTACCAGCCGATGAGGGGCACCCACTTGAGCTGCGTCTTGGCGACGTAGCGGAAAGGGATGGGGACGGCCAGGAAGTGCGCCGGGATGTCGATGGTGGACTGGTGGTTGGCCACGTATATGGTGGGCCGATTCGGGTCCACGTTCTCCCGGCCGATGACTTCCAGCTTCGCGCCCCCTGCCCACAGCAGCACGGGCGACCAGAGCTCGCGCGCCACCCAGATGGAGCGCGATGGGTTGAGCGTGAGCAGCATCGCCAAGATGGCAATGGGGAAACAGAAGAGCGTCCAGACGCCCGCCACGAAAATGCAAAAGAGCTTGCGCATCCCTCAGCCCGCCTCCTGGGGGCCGATGTTCAGAGCCGGAAGGTGCCCGGGCCCGCGGGCTTGCCCGCCGAAGCTCCCTGGCCAGGCGGTCAGGCGGCGACTCCCACGAGGGAGGACGGCGGCACCTGTCACGCGTTGAACGGGACGACGGGGGGGCATGCACTTCTTCTACCACGTCCTACCTACACGTTGTTTCTGGTGCGCGTCGCTCGGCGGGGTTACAAGCAGGGGTGGTGTGGCCAGGAAAAAGTTCATCGCCATCGCGGGCAACATCGGCGCCGGAAAGACGGAGCTGACGTCCTTCCTCTGCCGGAAGTACGGGTTGACGCCCTCTTTCGAACCCAACGACCAGAACCCTTATCTGGCGGACTTCTACAAGGACATGAAGACGTGGGCGTTCCGCTCACAGCTCTTCTTCTTGACGCACAAGTTCCGCCTGCACCGGGAGCTGGAGCGCACCTCCGGGACAGTGCTTCAGGACCGCACCCTCTATGAGGACGCGGAGATTTTCGCCAAGAACCTCCACCGGCAGCGGCTCATCGACAAGCGGGACTGGAAGACGTACTGCGAGCTGTACGAGACGATTTCGGAGTCGTTGCGGCCCCCCGACCTGATGATCTACCTCCGCTGCCCTGTGCAGACGATTCGTGAACGCATCCGCATCCGTGGCCGGGCCATGGAGCGGGACATCCCCACCCGCTACCTGCAGCGCCTCAATGCCCTCTATGAGGAGTGGTTCGAGGGCTACCGCCTGTCACCGGTGCTCGTGCTTCCCACGGACAAGCTCGACTATTTGACCAACCTGGTGGACCGCGTGGACCTCTTCCGACAGATCGAGAAGCACCTGTGATGGAGGTCTACCTGCTGGCGACGGAGCAGGAGGGCCCGGCTCCCCTCGATGCACTGCGCGCGTCCTTCGCGAACGATGAGGTGGAGTTCACCCCGGACGCGGACGGCGAGGGTTTCACGCTGAGGGCGGACGGCTCCGAGGTGCTGGTGCGCCTGACGCGGGGCTCCGAGGGACTGCCGCGCTTCCGCAAGGAGGTGTTCAGCGGCAGCCCGGAGGCCTTCGAGCGGCTGGGGCGCGCCAAGGCCTACTACCATCTGTCCGTGGAGCCGGGCGGGGCGCAGCCCACGCTGCCTGTCTTCGAGGCCCTGTGGGCCGTGCGCACGCTGCTGGAGCACGTGCAGGGCGTGCTGGTGGACCTCACCGCCTTCAAGCTCCACGAGCCCGACGACGTGGCGGAAATCACGGAGCTGGACTTCGACATCCGCGACCACGTCCACCTCCATGCCGTGGAGGCGACGGAGGGGGACACGCCCCTGTGGGTGCACTCGCACGGGATGGAGAAGTTCGGGGCCCGGGACCTGGAAATCTTCCACCTGGCCGAGAAGGACCTGCTGGCCGCGGAGAGCTTCCTTCACGAGCTGTGCACCGACCTGGCCTTTGGACAGGGGCCGGCTCTGCGCACCCAGGTGGGCACCAGCGAGGGGCAGGTCTTCACGCTCGTGCCCTCGGAAGAGGCCCGCGCCAACCTGCTGGGCGTCCCCCTGGACACCTTCGAGGGCCATGAGGGGCTCTTCCTCACCGTGGTGTCCCCGCTGGGCCGGCACAACACGTCCCAGCTCCTGGCGCCCTACCGCGAGCGCTTCGAGAAGGAGCCGGAGGAGCAGACCCAGGCCATGCGGCGGGAGGCCCAACTGGTGCTCCCGTCCTTCCTGGCGCGCTTCCAGCGCAAGGGCCTGATGGAGCCGCTCACCTTCCTGGTGCGTGCTCCTTTCGACACCCACCCCGAAGGGAACACCGTCACGGAGAACCTGTGGCTGGAGGTCATGGGGCGGGACGAGGGCTCCGTGGTGGGCAAGCTCGTTGATGGCGCGGTGCATACAACCGAGTGGCGCAAGGGTGCCCACGTGGAGGTCGCGGAGACCCAGGTCAACGCGCTGGCCATCAGCCGGGAAGGCCGGGCGCTGGACGAGCGGGAACTCCGTGAACTCCTGAACGCCGAACGGCCGATGTAGCAAGCGGCGCCGGGGGCCTTGCCCAGCCATCGCGGGGCGCTAGGCTCCGCGCCCCATGCCCGCCCTCCTGCTGCTCACCGGTCCTTCCGCGGGGCGTCGTCACGACGTGCTCGCGGAGGCGACGATTGGCCGCAGTCCATCGTGTGAAATCCCGCTGGATGACCATCAGGTCTCCCGCAAGCACGCGCTGATTTCCGTTCTGGACGGGCTGGCGCGCATCCGCGACTTGCGCTCGCGCAACGGGACGTTCGTCAACGGCGAGCGCCTCGTGGATGAGGTGGTGCTCAAGCCCGGTGACCAGGTGCGAGTGGGCGTGACGACGGCCCTCTTCGAGCCGCCCCCGGTGACCCTGGTGGCCGACGGGCCGGAGAAGATGGGGCAGGTGCCCATCGAGGAAGTGCTGCCGCACGTGGGCGCGGCGGCGGCGATGTACTCGGCGGGCATTGCCCTGCTGGGCGCGACGAGTGGCGCCCTGGTGCTGCGGCGCCTGGCGGATGAGGTCGCGCATGCACTCAATGCCGACCGCGCGGCCGCGCTGCTGGGCAGCAGTGATGGCTTGCTCACCGCGGCGGTGGCGGGCGCGGAGGCGCTGACGATGCCGCGCGCGCTGGCGCAGGCCGCGCTGGAGCGCAAGGAGCTGGTCCAGACGGATGACGTCCTCTGCGCGCCGCTGGTCGCCTCAGGCGGCATGCCCTTCGGCGTGCTGTACGTGACGCGGGCGGAGCCGAAGTTCAGTGAGGGCGAGGGCCAGTTGCTCGCCGCGCTGGGACGGTTGGGTGGCGAGGCCTACACCACCGTGCGCTCCCGCGTAGACGCGGAGCCGCCCGTGGCCGCGCTCTCCGGGACGTCCCGGCCGCTGCGGGCCTTGCTGGAGCTGGCGCGCCGGGTGGCCGCCAGCGCCGCGCCGGTGGTGATTCATGGCGAGCCGGGCGTGGGCAAGGCGCTGCTGGCGCGCTTCGTCCATGCGCGGTCGCCTCGGGCCCTGGGGCCTTTCATCGTGGTGGACTGCCGGGAGCCGGCCGATGCCGTGGAGGAGGCGCTGTTCGGCAGGGCGAGCGGGCCCGGGCAGCCGCCTGTCGTCTCCGCGCTGCTGCGCGCGGATGGGGGCTCGCTGGTGCTGCTCCACGTGGAGTCGCTCGCGCGGCCTGCTTCGGAGCGGTTGGCGAGGGCCCTGGCGCGCCGTTCAGCGCCCGCGCGGCAAGGCGGCGAGGAGCCCGTGGACGTGCGGGTGCTGGCCACCGCGCCCGCGTCGGTGTCGTTGCTGGCGGCGCGCGGCGACGTGGAGGCCTCGTTGGCTCGGGCGCTGTCGGGCTTCGAGCTGGATGTCCCGCCCATCCGCGAGCGGCGCGCGGACGTGCTGCCGCTCCTGGAGCAGTTCTCGGCGCGCGCGGCCCGCCGGATTCGCAAGGAGCCACCGACGCTCAGTCCCGAGGCCCGGCGCCTGCTGACGGAGTACGGGTGGCCGCAGAACCTGCGGGAGCTGGAGCTGGTGGGGGAGCGCCTGGGCCTGCTGTACGCGGCGAGCCGAGTGGGCGCGCTGCAACTGCCCCCAGAGTTCCAGGAGGGCGGCGACGAGGGCGCGAAGACGTTGCAGGGACGCGTGGCCCGGCTGGAGCGGGATGCCATCGCCGAGGCCCTGCGCGAGGCGTCGGGAAAGAAGGTCCGCGCCGCGGCGCTGCTCGGCATCAGCCGGCCCACGCTGGACAAGAAGATTGAGGAGTACGGGCTCGCGGTGGAGCGGGGGCGCCGGGAGTGAGTCAGGCCCTGGCGCCTACGACTTCCGCCGGCTGAGCAACACGCCGGAGAGGACGAGCCCCGCGCCGAGCACCTGCGTCCAGGTGGGCCGCTCTCCACGCACGGCCCACGCCGTGAGGGCGGCCACCACGGGGATGCCCGT
Source organism: Myxococcus sp. AB036A (assembly GCF_006547355.1). NCBI lineage: Bacteria > Pseudomonadati > Myxococcota > Myxococcia > Myxococcales > Myxococcaceae > Myxococcus > Myxococcus sp. AB036A. The sequence goes on from NZ_VHLC01000054.1 coordinate 23,405, forward strand.
GTTGTAGAGCCCCGCGCGGCTGCTGCCCACCTTCTGCACGGTGCGGCCCCAGATGAAGTACGCGAGCACCAGCGGCACCAGCGCCGAGTACACGACGCCCGCCCAGGCGCCGGCGCGGATGTTCTCGGTTTCCAGTCGCAGCAACTCGGGCACGCCCACGAGCACCACGCCCGGTGCGCCCGTGAGCATGCTGATGGCGGTGATGCGCAGCGCGGACACCTCCGGGCCCACGGTGCGGATGCCCACCGTGTAGATGGCCCAGCAGAGGCTCGCGCCGACGATGAGCCCATCGCCGAGCAAGGACGCGCCATGTTCGGAAGCGCCGCGTCCCCCCAGCACCAGCAGCATCCCCACCACGCCCAGCGCCAGTGCCGCGATGAGCGGGCGGGTGAGCCGATCCACGCCGAACAGGGCGCCAAGCGTGGCCACCAGCACGGGCGTCACCGCTGTCAGCATCCCGCTGTTCGCCACCGAGGTGTTCGCCAGGCCGACGATGAAGCACACCTGGTACACGGTGTTGCCCACCAGCCCGAGCCCCAGCAGCTTGAGGAACACCGGGCGCGGAAGCGGCTTCCAGCCTTCGACGCCGAGGAGCAGCGCGCCCATGGCCAACGCCGCGATCGTGAAGCGCAGCGACATGAAGGCCAGGGGAGGGAGTGTCTCCATCGCCTCCTTCACCACCGTGTAGTTGGTGCCCCAGGCAATCACGACGCCGACGATGGCCAGGTCGGACGCGGAGATGCCGCGTGAGGGGACAGGCACAACGGCGGTGGTGGGCGTGGACACGGCGGCAGGGGAATAGGCCCGAGGGGCCGCGCGCGCAAGCCGACGTTTGAAGCCGGGCATGCTAAACGCCTGGGCATGGACCTACGCTTTTCGGAAGAGGTGCGTCGCGCGCTCAAGGCCGGCCAACCGCTGGTGGCCCTGGAGACGAGCGTCGTGGCCCAGGGCCTTCCGTATCCGGACAACCTGGCGGCGGCCCGAGCGTGCGAGGAGGCCATCCGCCGCGCTGGCGCCGTTCCCGCCGCCACCGCCATCATCGACGGGCAGCTGTGCGTCGGGCTGGAGGAGCCGGAGATGCGCCGGCTGGCGGAGGGCAAGGAGCGCCTGCTCAAGGTGGCGTCCCGGGACCTGGCCGTCGCCATGGCCACGCGCGCCACGGGAGGCACCACCGTGAGCGCCACGTGTGAGATGGCCGCCGCCGCGGGCATTCGTGTCTTCTCCACCGGTGGCATCGGGGGTGTGCACCGCGGGGCGTCGGAGCACTTCGACATCTCCCAGGACATCGCCGCGCTGGCGCGCTTCCCCGTCGCCGTGGTGTGCGCGGGCGCCAAGTCCGTGTTGGATCTGCCCAAGACGATGGAGCTGCTCGAGACGGCCGGCGTGCCCGTCATCGGCGTGGGGACGGACGAGCTGCCGTCGTTCTACAGCCGGGGTTCTGGCATCCCCCTGGAGCATCGCGCGGATGACGTGGACACGGCTGCCCGCATCGCCCGCGCCCGCTTCGAGGCGCTGAAGCAGGGTGGGGTGCTCTACACCGTGCCTCCGCCCGAGGAGACGTCCCTGCCTCGCAACGAGGTGGAGTTGCACATCGCCGCGACGCTCGCCGACGCGGACCGGCAGGGCATCCGCGGCAAGGCCGTGACGCCCTTCCTCCTGTCGGAAATGGCGAAGCGCACCGGGGGCAAGACGCTCAAGGCCAACGTGGCGCTGCTCACCAACAACGCGCGCTTCGCCGGTCAGCTCGCCGTGGCGTACGCACGCGCGAGCTGAGTCCCCGGACGCGGGCCGCCGCTACCGCTGGAACCAGCGCACCAGCTCTTCCAGCTCGCGGCGGTCCACTTCGTCGAAGGCGTTCTTGTGCTCGGAGTCGATGTCGAGCACGGCCAGCAGCTCCCGGTTGCGGCCGAACACCGGGACGACGATTTCCGATGCCGAGCGCCCGTCACAGGTGATGTGGCCCGGGAAGGCGTGGACGTCCGCCACCACCACCGACTCGCCCTTCGCCGCGGAGGTACCGCACACGCCCTTGCCGAACGGGATTTCCAGGCACCCGAGCGTGCCTTGGTAAGGGCCCACCCTCAGCAGCCGGCCCGGCGTGACGACGCGGTAGAATCCCGTCCACAGGTGCCCGAAGGCGTGGTGCAGCAGGCAGCTCATGGTGGCCATGCCGGTGATGTCGTCGTCGATGCCCTCGAGCACCGCGCGCACATGCTGCTTCAGCTCGGCGTAGGCTTCGGCCTTGGGCATGCCGCGCAGATCCAGGGTGACTTCCGCCATGATGGGACCTCGCAAGGCGACCTCCCGCGAGCACCAGGCCCCGGTAGGGTCAGCGTCCCATCCATAGCTTGATTCGCTTTCCGCCGCACAGGAGCCGACATGGATTCGCTCATCCTCGATTCGAATACCTGGCTGCTCGTTCTCACGGGCGCGGGAGTCTCCGCTGAAAGCGGAGTCCCCACCTTCCGCGGGATGAGCGGACTCTGGGAGGACCAACCCGTGGAGGCCGTGGCGTCGCCGGAGGGCTTCCGGAAGGACCCGGCGCTGGTGTGGCGCTTCTACTCGGAGCGCCGCAAGGCCGCCGCCGCTGTCCACCCCAACCCGGGCCACGAGGCGCTCGTCGCCTGGGAACGCCACCTGGGGGACCGCTTCCTGCTCGCCACCCAGAACGTCGATGGCCTGCACACGCGCGCCGGAAGTCAGCGGGTGGTGGAGATGCACGGCAACCTCTTCAAGACGCGCTGTAGCCGCTGCGAGCGGCCCCCGTTCGAGGACGCCACCGTGTACCCCGCGGGGGTGGTGCCCGAGTGCGACGCGTGTGGGAAGCTGCTGCGGCCCCACATCGTCTGGTTCGGCGAATACCTGGACCCGGCGGACATCCAGCGCATCGAGGACTTCTCGCTGCGGGCCGCCACCTCGGGTGGACGCTTCGTCTTTCTGGCGGCGGGGACCTCTGGCGCCGTGTACCCGGCCGCAGGAATCGTGGACCAGGTGCGCAAGGCGGGCGGGAAGACGTGGCTCGTCAACCTGGACCCGGCGGAGAACTCCAACCGCTTCGAGCACCGCATCGTGGGCAAGAGCGGGGAAGTCCTCCCGACCCTCGCGAAGCTCGCCTGACGCGGGTGTCGGAAGGACAGGGGGCACCGCGGCGCTTCCGCGTGCCCCCTGAGGGACTATTCGAAGACGGAGATGTCAGGCCCGGACGGGCTCGCCGGCTTCGGCGGGGGGCGCGGCGAACGCCCGGGGGCCGCGGCTCGCACGGGCTCCAGCACCACGTTCGCCGTCTGCGTATCCCCGGCCACCCGGCGCAGGTTGAGCGTGAGCTCCTTGTCCTGGTGTCCCGGCAAGCGGAAGCTGAAGGAGTGCACCTTGTCGCGGCGGAGCTGGAGCTTCGTGGGCGTGGTGCCCACCATCTCCTCGCCTTCGTAGATGGATGCGCCGGACGGCGTCGAATCGAGGCTCACTGTGAGGACGGGCGCCTCCTCGGGCGTTCCCGTCGTGCCGGTCGCGGTCTGCGTCGTGGCCGGTGGGGCATCGCGGGGGACGTTCACCACCACCGGCGTCGCGGGGGCGCTGCCGCCCGGGGTGCCCAGGACCACGGCCGCGCCAATGCCCAGCAGGACCAGCGGCACGGCGACCAGGGCCACCTTCTTGCCGGTGGACATGCCCTCCGGCTCGGGAGGCGGGGGCGGCGGCGCGGACCGGGATGTCTGCGAGCGGACGCGGCTGGGAGAGGACGACGAGCTGCTCCCGCCGCCCTGGGACCTGGCGACGACGACGTTGGACGGCGTGGAGCCCCGGCCCAGGGTCGGCGCGGCGCCCACCCGCGAGGAGCGGATGCCGCTCTGGCTCCCCTGACGGCTGGAACGGCTGCGGCTGTTGCTGCCGCGCTCGCTGGCGCTGGGGACGCCGCCGCTCGGCATGGCGTCGAGCTCCTCGGAGGTGAGGTCCGCCACGGTGTCCAGCATCGCGTCGATGAACTCCTGCGCGTTCTGGTACCGGTCCTCCTTCTCCGGGGCGAGCGCCTTCTTGAAGAAGGCATCCAGCGCGGCCGGCACGGGGGCGCCCTGGCGCTTGGTGTTGACGGCGGGCACCGCCTGGGTGAGCGACGCCGTCAGCGCCTTGCGCACCGTGTTCGCGCCGAAGGGCGAGCTGCCGGTGAGGCAGAAGTAGAGCACGCCGGCCATGGAGTAGAGGTCGGAGCGCTGGTCCACGGACTCGCCGCCGGCCTGCTCGGGCGGCATGTACTGGGGCGTGCCCAGCACCTGTCCGGTCGAGGTGAGCTGCTCCTCCTCCTCGGACTCCATGGCCTTCACCAGACCGAAGTCCAGCACCTTGACGAAGTCCTGGCCGCTGAGCTGCTGCACCATGATGTTGTGCGGCTTCAGGTCGCGGTGGACACAACCCTCCGCGTGCGCGTGCGCCAGGCCCTGCGACGCCTGCTCCACGAGGCTCAAGGCCCGTCGCAGGGACATGGGGCCCTGGCGCTTCACCGTCTCCTTCAGGCTTTCGCCTTCCAGGAGCTCCATCACGTAGTAGCAGGTGCCGTCCGGCGAACGGCCGAAGTCGAAGATGGTGATGACGTTGGGGTGCCGCAGTCGGCTGGCGAGCTCCGCCTCCCGGCGAAAGCGCTCGAAGAACTGGGGGGCGGCGGCCAGCGACGGGTTGAGCGTCTTCACCGCCACCGGGCGTTGCACGGACGTCTGGGTGGCGCGAAACACCATGCCCATGCCGCCCTGGCCCAGGACGCTTTCGATTTTATAACGGCCGTCGAGCACCTGGCCGAGGAGCTGGAGGCTCTGGCCTGAACAGAGGTGGTCGACGCCGTCGGTGCTTCCGCAATGGGGACAGGGGGCAGCCATGTGGGGTCAGAGTATAGACAGGCCCCGGCCCAACCCGGAAAGCCCCTGTAGGGCCCCTGAGCGAACGGACGGGCACATCCGACATTCCCGAGGGGCTCGCGGGCTGTTACATCCCCGGCGCCATGAGCCTCGTCATCGCCCAGGACCTCTGTCTCTCCTACGGAAAGAAGGTCCTCTTCGATCAGGACAGTTTCACACTGGGTCCCAGGGACCGGGTGGGCCTCGTAGGGGCCAACGGGACGGGCAAGAGCTCGCTGATGAAAATCCTGGCGGGCGTGTCCCAGCCCGACTCGGGGACGGTGCAGTACAGCCGCAAGGCCCGAGCGGGCTACCTGCCGCAGGAAATCGCCGGGCTGCCGGATGGCACCGTGGTGGAGGCGGTGATGAGCACCGTGCCCGGCCGCGATGCCATGGAGGCGCGCCTCAAGGAGACGGAGGCGGCGCTCGCCGCCGCCACGGACGAGGAGGACCAGCTGGAGCTGTCCCAGTCCCTGGCGGACCTGCACGCGGAGCTGGACGACTTCGAGAACCGCTACGGTCGCCACCACGCCGAGCGCATCCTCAAGGGCCTGGGCTTCCGCGACACGGACCTGGCCAAGCCCACCTCCGCGCTGTCCGGCGGCTGGCGGATGCGCGCGGCCCTGGCGGGACTGCTGCTCCAGGACCCCGACCTGCTCCTGTTGGACGAGCCCACCAACCACCTGGACGTGCCCACGCTCACGTGGTTCGACGACTTCATGCGCCGCTCCAACAAGGCGCTGGTGCTCATCTCCCACGACAAGGACTTCCTCAACCGGCAGATCAACCGGGTGGTGTCCCTGGAAGTGGAGGGCGTGCGCGAGTACGCGGGAAACTACGACGAGTACAAGCGCCTGCGCGCCGAGGAGAAGGAGCTGCTGAGGGCCCGCGCCGAGAAGGTGGAGTCGCGCCGCGCGGAGCTGCAGGGCTTCATCGACCGCTTCGGCGCCAAGGCCACCAAGGCGCGTCAGGCCCAGAGCCGCGCCAAGATGTTGGAGAAGCTGGAGAAGGTGCAGGTCCTGGAGGAGCGGACGTCGATGAAGTTCCGCTTCCCCGAGGTCGAGCGGAGCGGGCGCGACGTGGTGACGCTGGAGGGCATCACCAAACGGTACGGCGCGCAGACCATCTACGACGGCCTCACCGGGCGCGTGGAGCGCGGGCAGCGCATCGCCGTGGTGGGCGCGAATGGCGCGGGCAAGACGACACTCCTGAAGATGGTCGCTGGCGAGCTGGCGCCGGACACCGGGACGGTGACGCTGGGGCACAACGTGGTGGTGGGCTATTACGCGCAGCACCACGCGGACAAGCTGAACCGGCAGAACACCATCATCGAAGAGGTGCGCCCGCTGGCCGCAGACAAGCCGGAGAGCTACGTGCGCGGCGTGCTGGGCGCGTTCCTCTTCAGCGGCGACGATGTGGAGAAGCCCATTGGCGTGCTGAGTGGTGGTGAGCGCGCGCGGGTGGCGCTGGCCAAGCTGTTGCTGGTGCCGTCCAACTTCCTGCTGATGGACGAGCCCACCAACCACCTGGACCTGGACTCGGCCGAGATGCTGATTGAAGCGCTGAAGGGCTACGGCGGCACGTTGCTGTTCGTCAGCCACAGCCGGAGCTTCATCAACGGCCTGGCGTCGCACGTGTGGGAGGTCGCGGACGGGAAGCTCACGCCGCATCCGGGCAACCTGGACGACTACCTGTACCACCAGCAGAAGCTCCAGCAGGCGGAGGCCTCGGCCATGGCGGCCGGCCAGGCGCGGGGCGAGAAGGTGGCCTCCGGGCCGATGACGGAGAAGGACCGCAAGCGGCTGGAGGCGGAGGCGCGCCAGCGCCGCAGCGTGGTGGAAGGGCCCCTCAAGAAGGAGATCGCGAAGCTGGAGGCGCGCATCGCCGAGGTGGAGGCCGGACAGAAGGAGCGCGAGGCGCAGCTCGCGGACCCGGCCCTCTACAACGACTTCGCGCGCGCCAAGCCGCTGATGGACACGCACCGCGCGAGCAAGGAGGAGCTGGAAGACCTCTATGCCCGCTGGGAGGCCGCGCAGGAGAAGCTGGCCGAGGCGTCCGCGTCACTGGGATGAGGGCCGCGCGGCGCTCGCCCGGCTCATCGGGTGAGCATCCGGTGGAGCAGCCACATCAAGCCCTCGGAGGCGTACCCGGCCAGGTTGAAGGTCTTGCCTCCGCGCCGGGTGGGGACGAACATCGGGATGTCATGGCTGCTGAACGTTTCCCTGTAGGGGGTGGCGCCACTGGGCGCGCAGCTTCCGCAGTAGAGGCGCTCCTCCGCGACGAAGCCGTGCTCCAGCCGGAGCTTGCGTCGGCACGCGGTACAGCAGGGGGGCCCTTCGAGCCGCACCGTGGCGCGGGCATCCAGCGGCTCGTCGCGGTACGTCTCCACGGCGTCTTGCAGTTGCTGGAGCTCGCCCTCGTCCAGGGCCACGCCCGCGCAGCCCGAGCACACCTCCATGGGGACCCCGAACACCTCCACCACGGGCAGGGGCGCGCGGCCACAGCGTGGACAGGTGGGGGCTCGGGTTCCGCAGTGTGCGCACTCCGGGACGGACTGGAGCTCGCCCTGACAGCCCTTGCAGCATCCTGGGCGGTTCTTCGCGCGTCGCAGGAGCGCATCCGACACGGAGCCTCCCATGACTTTCGTGAGCGCTTCGCCCTCGAACCACACCGCGCCACAGGCGCCACAGGTCTCCAGGGGAAGCTCACCGCTGGGCGTGAGCTGCATCGAGTTCTGGCAGAAGGGGCATGCGCTCATGGGGATGACCTATAGGCGCTCGCCCCCAGGGGTGAAAGCAGCAATGTCCGGAAGGCGCGTTCCCCTGGTGTACCGCCCAGTGTCGCTACGCGCGGAGCCGCTTGCGGCGCTCTCGCTTGGCGCGGCCGTCCACATGCGATGGCTTGCCCGCGTCGCGCAGTTCATCGGACACGGGCAATGACTGCGACGGCCGCTTCCCGGCAGGCAGGCCGTCCACGGAGATGGCCTCCGCGGGTGGCTGCTCGGAGGGGAGGGCGGGGAGGCGGATGACGAACGTGGTGCCTTCGCCCATCTTGCTCTGCACGGAGATGCTTCCGCCGTGGTTCTTCACGATGCGTTGGCAGATGGCCAGCCCCAGGCCGGTGCCTTTCTGCTTCGTCGTGTAGAACGGCACGAAGATGTGCGGGTGCTGGTCCGAAGGAATGCCGGGCCCGTTGTCGGACACCTGCACCTCCACGAACTCGGTGCCGGCGCTGCGCAGCTCACCGAAGCGCTCCGGCTTCTCCGTGCGCACGCTGATGCGGCCCTCGCGCGTCTCGAGCGCCTGCACCGCGTTCTGCACCAGATTGATGAGCACCTGCTTGAGCTGCTCCGCGTCGCCGTCCACGCGCGGCAGCATCAAGTCCAGCTCCACGGCCAGGTGGAGGTTGGACGGCACATCGTTCTGGATGAGCCGCATGGTGCGTGTGACGACCTCGTTGAGGTCGGTGGTGCCGAAGCTCTGCTTCAGCGGGCGCGCGTAGTCGAGGAACGCCGTCACCACGCCGTTGAGCCGGTTGACCTCCTCGACGATGACTTCGAGGAACTCCGCGTCTTCGCCCTGGTAGTGCGCCGGGTCCAGGCACTGCGCCGCGCCCTTGATGGCGCCCAGCGGATTGCGAATCTCATGCGCGAGACCCGCCGCCATCTCGCCCAGCGCGGCCAGGCGGTCCCGCTCGCGAATCTTCTCGTAGAGCTTGGAGTTCTCCAGCACCGTCGCCAGCCGCTCCGCCACCTCCAGGATGATAGCGATTTCGTCGGACGCGAAGGCCTCCGGCACCCGTTCGTCCCACAGGTTGAGGAACCCGATGACGCGGTCATTGCCCATCAGCGGCACGGCGATGCCGGCCTTCACCTGCACCAGCGCCGTGCGCGTGTCGTTGAGCCGCTTGAGCTCGTCCCGGTAGCGCTTGCCCTCCACCGCCTGCAGCCGCATGGTGGCCATGCGGCGCTCCACGTTCTCCCGGAGCACCGCCTTCTGTCCGCTGGCCGCCGCGAAGAGCAGGCCGCGCGCCACCGCCGTGTCCAGGAAGGCCACCGGCAGCGGGCCGCGCGAATCCAGCAGCCGGTACCCGGGCCGGTCCTCCGCCAGCAGGTACACGGAGGCGTGCGTGACGCGGCCCGTCTCGTGGAGCGTATCCAGCACCAGCCGGGCCAGCTCGGAGATTTCGATGACGTTCGCCATGCGCGCGCGCAGCGCGCCCAGCGAGTCCAGGAGGGCGAAGCGCTCGCGGAAGAAGATGCGCACCACCATCTCCTCCACCTTCACCTTCAGCGGCTCCAGGAGGATGAGGATGACGAACGCGGCCACCACGGTGTTGAAGAGGAAGAGGCCGGTGTTCTCCTTGCCCCACGCCGTCAGCACCGTGAAGACGGCGGCCAGGATGCTGGCCAGCACCGTCTGCGAGGCAATCTTGCCCAGCAGCTCGTGCAGGTCCATCAGCCGCAGCCGTAGCAGCGTGTGGGCCAGGAAGAACAGGTACAGCGTGGAGAAGACCGACCCCAGCGTGGGGAAGGGGATGCCGAAGCTGACCAGGAAATCCAGTGCGGAGAAGAGGATGGCCGCGCCCGCGCCACTGGCCAGGTAGGCCAGCCGGAACTTCTCGATGCGCGACTCGGTGGTGCGGACCCGGTGGAGCAGCAATGAACCGTAGGTCAGCAGCGTGCCCAGCACCCACACGCCCATGCCCACCCGGGCCCAGAGCTTGTCGGCCAGGGGGGTGACCGCCACGGTCAGCCCCAGGACGGCGGACAGCAGGGCGAGCCGGCGGCCCACCAGGTTCGTCCCCTTGCTGACCCCCAGGAACTCCAGGAAGAAGGCCACGGCCGCGCCCGGCACCAGGGAACCCACCAGGATGGTGGCGCCCACGAAGATGCGGGATGTCCACGGGTAGTCGCCGGCCGGGAAGACGCTGTGAAAGAAGAGCGAAAGGTAGTAGCCGGCCACCGTCAGCGCGAAGACGGAGTACAGCGTCAGTACCCTGGGCCTGCCGGGCCGCAGCAACATGGACACGCCCAGGGCGAGCCCGATGATGGATGCCAGCAGCGCGCTCTGTGTCCGGATGTCCATGAGGAGGCGGACAGTCTAACCTGTGTCAGCCTCCGGAAATTTTCCATGACCTGCCGGTTGTCCTGGGGCGAGCCCGCGCGCATCTCCCTGGGACCCAGCCCCCGCGTATGAAGCCCTTCCTTTCCAAGCTCGCCGTCGCCGCCTCCGCGCTCCTGATGACCGCGCAGGCACCCGCCCCGCAGGCGGTTTCGTCCACCCCGGCCGAGCCCGAGGCGTCCGAAGCGCCGGCCCAGCACCCCAGCAACGCGCCTCCAGAGGCGCAGTTGTCGCCCCCTCCCGATTCGGAGAAGGCGCCGCTTCCGGTGGGCTACGTGGAGGTGCTCAACCCCGCCTTCCCCAATGCCGCGCCGCCCACACCGGTGGTGCACCGGGGCCGCCGCTACGCGCTGGAGGACCTGGCGCCTTACTTCGGCGAGGGCAAGAAGAAGGAGGCCCGTGACGCGTTCGACCGTGGACAGTACGCGCGCGCCCGCGAGCTGCTGAAAGACGAGGGCGACAGCCCGCCGGTGCGCTACCTGCGCGCCCTGGCCGCAGTCCGCGCCGGAGATGACGCGTCCGCCGCCAAGGAATTCGCCGCGCTGGCCCCGGACTATCCCGCGCTGAAGGACCGCTGCCTGACGCATGGCGGCGTGGCGCTGGAGAGCCTGCGCCGCTTCGATGAGGCCGCGGTGCTGCTGGAGCAGGTACCCCCCGAGTCCAAGCTGTACGTGGACGCGCGCCTGGCCCTGTCGCGGGTGCTGCGCAAGAAGAAGGACGCGGCGGGCGCCATGGCCGCGCTGGAGCCGCTCACGTCGCGCGCGGCGCCCAGTTGGGGCCGCAACGTGGGCGCCGAGGCGCTGATGGCCATCGCCGACATCGCCGCGGAGAAGAAGGACAAGGCCGCCGAGCGCGCCGCGCTGTGGCGCCTGTGGGCCGCGCACCCGCTGTCCGCCTTGTCGAAGCAGGCCGAGAAGCGCCTCAAGGGGCAGACGCCGCCCGTCGACGCGAGGGTGGGGCGTGGCGAGGCGCTGGTGGAGCTGCACCGGAACAAGGCCGGCCTGGAGCAGTTGGAGCCGCTGCTGCCGAAGCTGGCGCTTCCGGATCCGCTGGCCTGCCGCGCGCACTTCGCCTTCGGCAAGGGCATGCGCAAGGAGCGCCAGCACACGCGCGCCATCCAGGTGCTGACGCCCGTGGCGGAGAAGTGCCAGGACCGCGACCTGCTGGCGCGCGTGCTGTACGTGCTCGGCTCGTCGCGCTCCATCGTCGACCAGGCGCGGGGTACGGAGACCTACGAGCGGCTGGCGCGCGAGTTCCCGGACCACTCGTTCGCGGATGACGGCCTCTTCTACGCGGCCGACCTCTACCTGAAGACGGGCCGTCCGAAGGAGGCCATGGCCCGCCTGGACACGTTGGCCCGGCTGTATCCGCAGGGGGACTTCCTGGGCGAGGCGCTCTTCAAGGCGTTCTGGATTGCCCGCACCACGGGCGTGGAGGACTCCGGCCTGTCGTTCCTGGACCGCATCGAGGCGCAGTTCGCCAAGGCGGACGAGAGCTACGACGTGGAGCGCGCGCGCTACTGGCGGGCGCGGACGATGCAAGAGAAGGGCAACATCCAGGGCGCGGCGGAGCTGTTCGAGAAGCTCTCCGTGGACCACCCGGCGACCTACTACGGGCTGATGGCGCGCTCGCAGCTGGCGAAGGTGGACCCGCCGCGGCTGGAGAAGGTGTCCGCCGAAATCTTCACCGTGCCCGAGGCCGCCAGCCCCTGGCCGCTGTTCGCCGGCCCCATGGGCGAGGACCCGCACTTCCGCGCGGGCGTGGAGCTGTACCGCCTGGGCTTCAAGGAAGCCGTGTCGTCCGAGATGCTGGCCGTCAATCGGACCAATCTGCCCGCGGAGTCCGTGCGCCTGCTGGTGCTGGTGCTGCACGAGGCCGGGGACGAGCGCTCCGCCCACGCGGTGGCGCGGCTGGCGCTGCGGAAGGACTTGAGCGGGCGCATCACGCCGGAGACGCGCGTGGTGTGGGAGGTGGCCTATCCCAACGCCTTCCGCGACAGCATCGAGAAGCACACCGCGGACGCGGGCGTGGAGCCGGACCTTCTCCAGGCGTTGATGCGGGAGGAGAGTGCGCTGGACCCCAAGGCGCTCTCGTGGGCGGGAGCGATGGGCCTCACCCAGTTGATGCCGTCCACCGCGAAGGGCGTGGCGCGCGAGCTGAAGCTCAAGCGCTTCAGCGTGGACCAGTTGCTCCAGCCCGACCTCAACATCCGCATGGGGGCCCACTACCTGGGCGGCTTGCTCAAGCGCTTCAACGGGCACACGCCCTATGCGGTGGGCAGCTACAACGCCGGTCCTGGCGCGGTGAATCGTTGGAGGTCCGACAGGCCGGACATGGCGCTGGACGCATGGGTGGAGGAAATCCCCATCTCCGAGACGCGCGGCTACATCAAGCGCGTGCTGCGCTCCTTCAACACGTACCAACTGCTGTACGGACGGGCGCCCAAGCTGCCGGTGCTCAAGAGCGCCGCGAAGTAGGTGCGCTGCCGCCTTCCGGGCGCCTGCTGGGTGGTGTCGGTGGAGAATTCGTGCGGAATGGGGCGCGGATGCCGCGGGTTATGTCCACGCCCGGAAAAAGGGTGCCTGCGTGTGGGGGACCCCCTATGCAACTGGCCGGAAACGTGACACATGGCCAAGGCCGCACCCTCACACGGCGTGGCAACCAGCTCAATTCATGAAGCTGGTAGAGAAAGACGAAGAGAAGCGTAATGGCGACTGGTACCGTGAAGTGGTTCAACGATGCGAAGGGCTTTGGGTTCATCATGCAGGACGGCGGCGGCGAGGACCTCTTCTGCCACCACACTGCGATTCAGACCCAGGGCTTCCGCACGCTGCAGGAAGGCCAGAAGGTCGAGTTCGACGTGGCCCGTGGCCCCAAGGGCCTGCAGGCTCAGAACGTTCGCCCGGTCTGAGTACCTACTGAGCGCTCATAGCGCTTAGTCCGAAGGCTCAGTCTCCCCGAGGGAGGCTGGGCCTTTTCCTTTTTGTCACCCCGATGTTCCAGGGCGCGCCTGGAACTTGCCTGGCGGCTCCCCTAGACTCGGGGCATGGGCGCCCCGTCGAACAGTGGAGACGGTGGGAAGAATGCGCTCTTGCGCGCGCTCCCCTCCGTCGAGCAGCTCCTGCGGCGCCCGTCGCTGGAACCCCTGTTGAGCGGCGTCCCCAGGGCCCGTGCCGTGGCCGCGCTCCGGCTGGCGGTGGACCGGGCCCGGGGCCGGTTGGTGGCGTCGGGCGGGCCGGGCTTCGAGGATGCGGACGTCCAGCACGCCCTGGACACGCTGGCCACACCGGGGCTCCGGCCCGTGCTCAACGCCACCGGGGTGGTGCTGCACACCAACCTGGGACGCGCCCCCCTGGCGGCCTCGGCCGTGGCGCGCGTGGCGGAGGTGGCCCGGGGGTATTCCAACCTCGAGTACGACCTGGATGAGGGAGAGCGGGGCAGTCGCTACGCGCCGTTGGTGGGGCTGCTGCGCTCGTTGACGGGCGCGGAGGACGCGGTCGTCGTCAACAACTGCGCGGGCGCGGTGCTGCTGGTGCTGGCGGCGTTGGCGTCCGGCCGCGAGTGCGTGGTGTCGCGCGGTGAACTGGTGGAGATTGGCGGCGGCTTCCGTGTCCCGGAGGTGATGCGGCAGTCGGGCGCGAAGCTGGTGGAGGTGGGCACCACCAACCGGACGCGGCTGTCGGATTACTCGGCGGCGCTGGGCCCGGAGTCGGCGCTGCTGGTGAAGGTGCACCGCTCCAACTTCGCGCTGGTGGGCTTCACGGAAGAGGTGGAGGTCGCGGAGCTCTCGGCGCTGGGCCGCGCGCGCGGCGTGCCGGTGTTCCAGGACCTGGGCGCGGGCGCGCTGGTGCCGCTGAAGGGCGAGGGCCTGAGCCGGGAGCTCACGGTGGCCCAGGCCGTGGCGGCGGGCGCGGATGTGGTCGCCTTTTCGGGAGACAAGCTGTTGGGAGGACCCCAGGCGGGAGTCGTGGTGGGCCGGTCCGTGCTGCTGGCATGCATCAAGGCCCACCCGCTCATGCGGGCCCTGCGGGTGGACAAGCTGACGGTCGCTGCGCTTGAAGCCACCCTGGCGCTGTACCGGGATGGCCGGGCGGACGAGGTTCCGGTGCATCGCCTGCTTGCCCAGTCGCCGGAAGACCTGCGCGCTCGGGCGGTACGGCTGCAGGGCCTGCTGGCGGGGCGGGGTGTGCGTGCGCGGGTGGCCAGCGTGGAGGGGCAGGTGGGTGGGGGTGCCATGCCGCTGGCCAGGTTGCCGTCCTCCGCGTGCATCCTCACCCTAGGGACGCCGGAAGAATTCCTGGAGCGCCTGCGCGGAGGAATGTCGCCGGTTATTGGGAGGATCGCGGATGGCGAGGTGCTCCTCGACGTCCGGTGTCTCGAGGAGGAGGAGCTCCAGGCCGTCGCGGATGCCGTCGCGGCCGCCATTCCAGGGAACCCGCCATGATCAACAGCGCCGTGCTTGTCCTCAACCGGTACTACCAGCCGGTGCATGTCACCTCGGTGAAGCGGGCGTTCTCGCTCCTGTACCTGGGTGTGGCCAAGGCCATCGACTCGCAGTACCGGCTCTACGAGTTCGCGGATTGGGCAGAGCTGAGCGCGACACAGGACTGCATCACCACCATCGAGCGCACCATCCGCGTTCCTCGTGTCCTGGTGCTCAGCGCGTATGACCATCTGCCCCGAGGCCGGGTGCGCTTCTCCCGGCTCAACATCTACGCGCGCGACAACGACACCTGCCAGTACTGCGGCAAGAACCTGCCGCGCAGCGAGCTGAACCTGGACCACGTCATGCCGCGCACGCAGGGCGGCAAGACGACGTGGGAGAACGTGGTGTGCTCCTGCGTGCCTTGCAACCTGAGGAAGGGTGGGCGGACGCCGGAGCAGGCCCACATGAAGCTGCTCAAGAAGCCCGTGCGCCCGCGCTGGACGCCGCTGTTCCGCGGCGCCACCCGCAAGGTGACGTACCGGGAGTGGCTGCCGTTCCTGCACCTGGCGGATGCTTCGTACTGGAACGTCGAGCTGCTCGACGAGTAGCGCCTGCCTGGTGGGCATCCGGGCTCGACGCAGGGGCTGGAAACACCGGGAGTGACGGGTTTCCGGCGCATGCGCGGGCCGGGATGTTCCACTGAACGGATGAAGAAGGCCGGGGAGTCGACGTGACCCCGGGTTCGCGATTTGATGGGGGAGCATGCCCCAACCCTCGCCAGCGCCCTGGACCGAATCCCGTGTCCTGGGCCCCACGGAGCCAGGCTCCATGGTCTCCGGCCCTCCTGGTCTGTCACGCCGTCCTCGCCCGCGGCGCATCATCGCCGTGGGAGGCGGGAAGGGCGGCATTGGCAAGTCCATGGTGTCCGCCAACCTGGGCGTGGCTCTGGCCCAATCCGGGGCCAACGTGCTGCTCGTGGACGTGGACCTGGGCGGCGCCAACCTCCACACGTGCCTGGGGGTCGGACAGCCCAACGCGACGCTGTCCGACTTTCTTCGTCGGAACAAGGCGCAGCTGGAAGAGGTCATCATTCCGACGGGCGTGCCCCGGCTGTCGCTGATCGCCGGCGCGCAGGATGCGCTGGACGCGGCCAACCTCAAGTACGCGCAGAAGCAGAAGCTGCTGCGGACGTTGATGGGCACGTCGGCGGACTACCTCATCCTGGACCTGGGCGCGGGGACGAGCTTCAACACCATCGACTTCTTCATCCTCGCTGACCACGGCGTGCTGGTGATGCTGCCCGAGCCCACGTCGGTGGAGAACGCCTACCGCTTCGCGAAGGCGGCCTTCTTCCGCAAGCTCCAGCAGGTGGAGTCGCAGTACGGCATCGAGGACCTGGTGGAGGACGCGCTCACCACCCGTGAGGGGGCGCTGCGCACGCTGCATGACGTGCTGGCGCAGGCCCGGCGCAAGGACCCGGCCATCGCGGACCGCTTGGAGCGCGAGCTCTCCGCGTTCCGCATCCGGCTGATCGTGAACCAAGCGCGCACGGACGCGGACCTGTCGGTGGGCACCTCGGTGGCCGCCGCATGGAAGAAGTTCTTTGGCATCGAAATGGATGTCCTGGGAGCCATTCGCTACGACGACGAGGCGTGGCGCGCGGTGCGCAAGCGCAAGCCCGTCCTCATCGAGCGACCCGACTCCGCGGCGGCCACTGCCATTCAGGGCATCGCAACGCGTATCCTCTCACTCGACGGCTCCGCCCAGCGTTCCACACCATGAAGCCCTTCGAGCAGCAGACCTATTACGAGATTCTCGAAGTCCCCGTCACCGCTCCAAAGGAGGAGATTCAGGCGGCGTACGAACGGCTGACGGAGCTGTATTCGCCGGACTCCATCGCCGTCTATGCGCTCGTGGACGAGGGCCAGGTGGATGAACTCCGCACTCGGCTTGCCGAGGCGCTGGAGATTCTCTCCGACGAAGAGCTGCGCGCCGAGTACGACAAGGACCTCGGGCTCCCGGCCCGCCGGTTGATGGACGCGGTGTCGACCGGGGGCGAGGTGGCACACACCGCCGCGCCGGTGGAGCCGGAGCTCGTTGGGGTTGCCGCTTCCGGCGCGGAAGATCAAACTGGCCACCTTTCGACGCAGGTCCCCGAAATGGGGACGAACGGGAGGACAGGAGCAGTGCGAGACGTGCCGGTGGAGGACTCGGAGACCGCGATGGCGGGGCGGGATGGGGAAGGGGATGCCGGGGCCCATGCGACGGAGCCTCGGGTGGAGGCGATGCCGGCGTCCTCGGGACAGGCGGACTTCCGGGCGTCGTTTTTCCGTGGGTTCTCGTTCGCGTACGTGTCCAGCTCGTTGCAGGACACGCAGCGACTGGGGAGCGCGGTGGATGTTCCCGTTGCGTCGATTCAGCCCCAGGTTTCGGGTGGTGGCACAGGGGCCGCGAGCGCTGAGTCGCAGCGCGAGGCCTCTGGTGTGGTGGCTGCGGCTCCGGTGGGTGAGCCGTCCGCGGCGCATGAGGCCGCTGCGGTGGTGCCTGGAGTCGTGGCGGCCAGCGCAACTGCTGCGGTTTCCCCAGGGGGCCCTGCGGTAACGGGCAGCGCGCCGGCTCCGGCGACGGCTCCCCAGGTCAGCGTCCCATCTTCGGGCAGCGACGCCTCGGTGACTGCTTCGGCCGCCGTGCCGACACCTGGTCCGGGTGCGCTGGCTCCGGTCAGCGATGCGCCGGTGCCTGCGACGGCCGCCGTGCCGACGCCTGGTCCGGCTGGCGCTGTCAGTGCGCCGGCTCCGGTCAGTGATGCGCCGGCGACTGCTTCGGCCGCCGTACCGACGCCTGGTCCGGCAGGCGCTGTCAGCGCGCTGGCTCCGGTCAGTGATGCGCCGGTGACTCCTTCGGCCGCCGTACCGACGCCAGGTCCGGCAGTCGCTGTCAGCGCGCCGGCTCCGGTCAGCGATGCGCCGGTGCCTGCGACGCCCGCCTCGGCCGCTCCCGTCAGCGCCCCGGTGGTGGAAAGCAGTGCCGCGGTGGCTGCCTCGGCCACTCCGACCAGCGGCCCAGCCGCCGCGCCGTCCTCCACGCAAGGCGCCCCGGCCAGCGCCGTGGCGGCCCAGCCCCCGTCGGCGCCTGCTACCGCCGTGACTGGCGCCCCGGCATCGGAAGCCAGCGCTGAGCCCCACCCGCCGGTTCCAGCGAGTGCCAGCCCGGTACCGCCGGCCTCCCAGGCACCCGAGGCCGAGTCGACCGCCCTCGTCCCTGTCCGTCCGTCGCCCGCCACGGAGGCCCAGCCCGAGCCGGGCCGGGCCGGAGCGCGTCCCGGGCGGCCCCTGGGAGACGCGCCGCAGATCGCCCAGGACTCCGCCATCGCCACGGCGGAGGCGGCGCTGGCGCAGGCGTCCCAGGCCGCGTCGCGGGCCCGTGAGCCCCGGCCTCGCGTTCCGGACATCCCGTCCGATGCCGAGTTCAACGGCGAACTGCTCCGGCAGGTCCGAGAGGCCCGAGGGGTGACCCTCCAGCAGGTGGCCGACCGCACCCGCATCACGCGCATGCACCTGGAGAACGTCGAGGCGGACCGCTACAACCTGCTCCCGCCCTCGGTCTACCTGCGAGGTATCCTGATGAGCCTCGCCCGCGAGCTGGGGTTGGATCCACTCCGCGTGTCCAAGAGCTACCTGGCCCTGTCTTCTGAGAAGTCAGGCCGGAAGTAGGGGAGGCGCCCGGAAGTGCTCGGATGTCACCGGCGTTGCGAGGAAAGTTGACTCGCCTCCAGCCGCTGCCTAAGTAGGTAGCACGATGACGGACGAGGAAAAGGTCAAGGCGATGCGGCTCGCCCGTGCGATTGCCTCGGATATCTCGCTCTACAACGAGCAGAAGATCATCAAGGGAATCGAACAGGACAACCTCTTCGAGGTCCTCAAGGAGGAACTGGAAGAGGGCCGCGAGCTCTACAAGAGCCGCGTCAGCCAGGAGATCTTCACGAAGATGAACTTCTTCGAGCGGGCGATCAACGACATCGTCCTGCGCTCGAAGGCGCATGTGAAGTCGAAGATCTGGTAACCCCCTCCCCGTGGTAGCGCCTGACACGCGAGAGCACCGCGCTCCGCCCGAAGCTCGCGGCGAGCGCGTCGACCAATACCTCGCGCGCGCGTTCCCGGACCTCACGCGCTCTCGCATCCACGGCCTCATCGAGGCCGGGCATGTGCTCGCGGACGGCCAGCCGGCCAAACCGGCCCGGCGTCTGCGTGGCGGTGAGCTGCTCGTCCTCCACATTCCGGCGCCCGTTCCCGCCGTCCCGTTGGCGGAGGAGCTCCCGCTCGCGCTGCTGCACGAGGACCGCGACCTGGTCGTCGTGGACAAGGCGGCGGGCATGGTCGTCCACCCCGGCGCGGGCCACGCCTCCGGCACCCTGGTCAACGCGCTGCTGCACCGGGTGAAGGACCTGGCCGGTGTTGGCGGCGAGCTGCGGCCCGGCATCGTCCATCGGCTCGACAAGGACACCACCGGCTGCCTCGTCGTGGCGAAGAACGAGCAGGCGCTGGTGGCGCTCCAGAAGGCCTTCAAGACGCGCGCGGTGGAGAAGACGTACCTGGCGCTGGTCCACGGCGTCCCGCCGGCGGAAGGGCGCATCGAGACGCTCTACGGCCGCCACCCCGTCCACCGCCAGCGCTTCACGGGCAAGGTGAAGGAGGGCAAGAACGCCATCACCGAGTACCGCGTCCTCGAGGCCTTCGATGGCGCCGCGCTGGTGGAGGTGGACCTGCTCACCGGCCGCACGCACCAGATTCGCGTGCACCTCTCCGAAGCCGGCCACCCCCTGCTCTGCGACGCGCTCTACGGCGCCGGACGCAAGGCGAAGGGCGCCGCGGCGGAGGCCCAGGAGCGGCTGGGGCGCCAGGCGCTCCATGCGTGGCGCTTGTCCTTCGCGCACCCGCGCACGGGCAAGGTGCTGAAGCTGGAGGCGCCCATTCCCGCGGACCTGGAGGCGGCCCTGACGCTGCTCCGGGCCACCGTCCCCGCGCCGCCGGAGGCCCCTCCCGCCACCCGAAAGCAGCCCGCGCCCCGGAAGGCGGCGGGCGGCTCGAAGCGGACTACAGGCCGGACACGCTGAGCGACTGCTGGCGCTTGGACAGCACCTTCACGGGCTGGATGGCCATCACCCGCATGAAGACGGACAGCAGCTCCGGGTCGAACTTGTTCCGCATCTCCGACCACATCAGCATCAGCGCCACCTCCGGGCCGTAGGCATCCCGGTACGGGCGCTTGGAGGTGAGGGCGTCGTACGCGTCGCAGATGGCGATGATCTTCGCGTACACCCCGAGGTTCGTCTTCGGGATGATCATCTGGATGTTGCCGCGGGAGTCGCGCACGGCGGTACCGAAGTCCGTCTTGTGCTCGAACGTCGTCACCACGCGCAGCAGCGTGGAGCGGCTGAAGCCCTTCTCCATCAGGATGTTGCGCACGGAGATGAGCGGCGCGCGCTGCACCGTCTGCTTCTCCTCGGGCGTCAGCGCGCCTCGCTTCGTCGACAGCTCCTCCGACAGCGTGGCCATGCCGGCGTCGTGGAAGAGGGCGATGTAGCCCAGGTCGCGCAGCTGCGGCTTCGTCAGTCCCAGCTCCGCGCCGAAGACGACGCTCATGAGGCACACGTTGACCTGGTGGTACACGAGGTAGTCGTCCTCGCGCCGCATGGTCGTCATGCCCAGGAAGTGCGTCCGCTGCTCATAGGAGATGTCGACGAAGTCCTGCACCAGGCGCAGCGCCTTGGAGGCGTTGATGGGCTTTCCGGCGCGCACCGACTCCAGGTACTTCGTGAGGAAGAACACGGCGCGCGCGTAGATGGTCATCGCGTACTTCTTGCGGTCCACCTTCTGGTCGCCCGGGTTGTCCAGGTCCTTGTTCAGCTTCTCCTTCAGCTTGGAGAACTTGGCCACCCGCATGTTGAGCAACTTGCGGTTGGACAGGCCGTCCTCTTCGGACGCGGTCGTCTGCTCCTTGCTGAAGATCCAGATGAAGTTCTTCAGCTCCGGAACGGTGACGGGCTTGGTGAGTGTGAAGCCGCCCACGTCCTTCGAGCGCAGCTCCGCCAGCAGGTATCGCTGGTTCTCGATGGAGTTGAGGTCCACCTTCACCAGCATGCCGTTCAGGTAGAACGACTCCTTGACGCCCGTGAGCTCCAGGCGGCCTTCCTTGCCGATGATTTGATTGATGATGTCCTGGAGCTGGTGCAGCGGCTTCTGGAAGACCGCGTTCTCCGGGTCATACATCTTCACCGAGCGCACCAGCATGTACAGGCCGGCCACCAGCGAGCGCGCCAGGACCTGGAGCTTCTCGTTGTGCTCGCGGCCGTACTCGTTGGTGTTCTCGTCCTGCGCCTGGGTGATTTTCAGGTTGTCGGCCATGCGCCTATGCCTCCTCCGACAGCGCCGAGTCTCCGAAGAGCGCCTTCTTCGTCTGGTACATCGCCTTGCGAGCCGAGGTGAGGACCTCCAACGGCTGGTTCTTGTCCTCCACCACCGCCTGCAACAGCTTGTAGCCCTGGATGGAGCACGCGCCGCCCAGGCCGTGGATGGCCAGCAGCTTGTCCTCCAGCACGCGCTTCTTGTTGAGCAGCGAGGGCTTCGTCGCGAGCATCTGCTGCATCATCGACAGGGCGCCCGGGGTGCCCGTGGAGCCGATGGCCGCGTACACCGCGGCGCGCTCGTCGGGCGTCTTCTTGTCGAAGCCGGGCTCCCGCACCAGGCGCATCAGGTCCGCGTAGCCCTTGTCGCGGTCGAACTCCGGCAGCAGCTTCGCTGCCAGCATGCGCACCTGGGAGATGGAGTCCGTGAGTGCGTCCGCGATGATGCGCCGGGCCTCGCCCGTGCGGCCGCGGCCGATGATGTTGAGCACCTCCAACTTCACCACCAGGTTGGGGCTCTTGAGCACCTGGCCGAACATCTTCACCCGGTCCGGGTGGTTGCTCTTCTCCAGGATGTAGACCATGTCGCGCACTGTCTGCGGTCGCTCTGACATCAGCCGCGCGACGAAGGGGTCGGGCAGCTCGCGCGCGAAACCTGCGAGGGCGTCACAGAGCAGGGTGCGGTTGTCGGCGACCTCGATGCTCTCCAGCACCGACAGCAGGGGGATGATGGAGTCCCGGTCCAACACCTGCAGGTAGCGCGACACGTCCGCAGGGTTCTTCGGACGCGTCGACTTGAGCGACTCGCCCAACCGCATCAGTCGCTGCTCCTCGCCCATCTTGTGGAGGAAGTTCTCCAACATCTTCGCCAGGTCCTCGCTGCCTTCGCGCTGGGACAGCGCGCGCAGCTTGAGGACGATCTGGTTGATGGTGCCGAAGTCGTCCTGGAGGAGGAGCATGTCCAGCAACTGCACGAAGATTTCCTCGAGCAGGGACGCGTCATCCACGCCGCCTTCCACCACCTGGAACACGGCGCTCACCAGCTTGGGGAACAGCCGGGCGTTCTCCTCCTCGGAGACTTCGCGCTGTAGCTTGGCCTTCAGCTCGTCCGAGGCATGCCGTCCACCCACCACGAGTCCGCGAATCTGCTCCACGCCGTCCAGCTTGGCGTCCAGGTCCTCCGCGGACACGCGCGCGAAGCGCAGGTAGTCATCCGAGTTCGTCTGCAGGCGCGAGTAGAGGTAGCCCACCACCTTGTCCACCTCGACCTGCACTTCCTCCTCGCTGGCGTTCTCCATGGAGAAGCCTTCCACCACCACGTACTCCACGTGCTCCATGCTCGCGCGCCACAGCTGCGCCAGCACGTCCTCCGCGCCGCGCTCCGGCTCGGACAGGGCGATGAGCGTGAAGGTGGTCAGCTCCTCCACCGTGAGACCCGGGCGGAAGATGAGCTGCCGGATGCCGTCGCGGAAGAACTTGTAGGGCAGCGGGGTGTCCTCGGAGAACAGCGACTCACCGAGGAGCAGGAAGTTCTGCTGCTCCACCTTCATCGACAGGGGACCGAACTTGTCGGTGTAGGTGGCAATCGACTCGAGCGCCTTCCCGAGGAACTCCGGGAAGCGCGACTCGTTGTGGCGATACATCCCGATCTGCTTGATGCCCTTGAGCAGGTGGAAGGCGAACGTCTTCGCCAACTCAACCTTCTCACGTGCCTCAGGCGAAAGCTGGGGCTCCGCGTTGGATTCCTGGATGGCTTTAGGGGGGTGGGCCATGCTGTCACCCAAGCCTAACCCGATTTTGGACGGCCACCCAGGAGACGGCCCGTGGAAGTCTCATGGCTTGGGTGTCGTCCCCGTGACGAGGCATGAGAATGACGGGGATTTCTGGTTGTGTTGCCACATGCGTCATCCGCCGGAACGGGGTGACGTCCATGGCGCGGTTGCTGACGTGCTCGCTGCTGCTGGTTTCGTTGACGTTGACGGGGTGTTTCCGGATGAGCCTCCGTTCCGGAGCGCCGCGCGGAGGAGCGCCCGAAGAGCAGACCGGAGCCAGCCTGGTCGCCGGACTGACGACCTCGAACGTGGTGGCGCCGGAGTGCCAGCACGGCTTCTCCCGCGTGGATGTGTATTGGCCGTGGTGGAGCCCCATCGTCTACGCGGCGACCTTCGGCATCGTCGCGCCGTTGCGCACGGAGTACGTGTGCGCGGAGGCCGCGGAGGCCGCTGGCCCCGTGCGGCCTGAGCCCGTGCCGTCCTCCCACTCGCCGCTCTGAGCGAGACGACCCGGGTGGGTGCTCGTCGCCTCCTGGACGGGGTTTCAGGAGGCACGCCGCACCCGCTCTGGAAATGAGCGAGGCGGCGAGGATTGCTCCTCGCCGCCCCGGATGTCTCAGCGGTGTTTCACCCGGCCTCCAGGAGGAGGCCCGGGCACGTGGCCTACGCCTCCTTCTGCGGCGGCGGGGACATGGCGGCGCTCTGGCCCTTGAGGGCGGAGCGCAGCAGGAACAGCGTCAGGCCGGCGAAGAAGAGCAGGCCCCAGAGGTTGGACCACAGCGGGTGGGCGTGCTCGCTCTCGCCCACCATGTTGAGGAAGCCGCCCAGGCCGCCCTGGTTGCCCAGCAGGGCAGGCAGGTTCAGCGCGCGGGTGCCTGCTCCGTCGGTGGCGATTTCCAGGAAGGCGATGAGCACGCCCGCGATGGAGCCACCGGCGATGAAGCCGGAGGAGAGCAGCGTGCCCGGCGAGAAGTCGGACTCGCCGCCGCGGATGCGGTCCACGAAGTAGCGCACCATGCCGCCCACGAAGAGCGGCGCGCTGCTGCTGATGGGCAGGTACACGCCCACCGCGAAGGGCAGGGAGGACACGCCGCACAGCTCCAGCATCAGCGCGATGAACACGCCCAGGAGCACCAGGTCCCACGGCAGCTTCTGGGTGAGGATGCCGTCGATGATGAGCGAGAACAGCTGCGCCTTGGGCGCCGCGTAGCGCGTCAGCTGCTGGCCTTCATAGACGCTGACGCGGCCACCGATGCCCGGGTCCACCACGTACTGGATGGTGTCGGACTCATCGAGCAGGTACTTGCCCGCCGGCACCGGCGTGTCCGCGCCGCGCACGTAGCCTTCCTTGTAGGTGCGCTCCGGGCCGTCCGTGACGGCGCCCAGGTCCGCCACCTTGATGGGGGCGCCGCTGGAGACGTTGAGCGTCACCGCGCCCAGGTCCTGCGAGGACACGTCGCGCCAGCTGCGCAGCTCCATCGCGCCGCTCTGCGTGTTCAGCTCGTAGCCCTGCGCCCAGACGGCCTTGCGCAGCGCCGCCTCGTCCAGGCCGCGGGCCGCCATCGCGTCGGCGGAGACGGCCCAGGAGAAGGTGTGCTGGACGCGCGTCTCGTTGGAGAACTCCGTCACCTTCACGCCCGGGTGGGGCTCGGGGATGGTGACGGTGGCGCCGCGGTTGAGCGTCACCAGCACCAGGCCGATGAACATCGCGCTGGTGAGCACACCGACGAACAGCGCCAACTGCTGGCGACGCGGCGTTCCGCCGACCAGGAAGGCCGTCTTGAGGTCCTGCGCGGTGGTGCCGCCGTTGGACGCGGCGATGCCGACGATGGCCGCCGTGGTGAGGGCCATGAAGCGGTCCTCGGACGACGTCCAGCCCATGAGCAGGTACACGAGACAGGTGATGAGCAGCGTGGCCACCACCATGCCGGAGATGGGGTTGGACGAACTGCCAATCTCACCGGTGATGCGCGCGCTCACCGTGACGAAGAAGAAGCCGAAGATGACGATGAGGAAGGCGGAGATGAAGTTCACCTCCAGCGGCGGCGACAGCCAGATGGCCAGCACCAGCAGCGCGCTGCCACCCAGCACCACGGTGATGGGCAGGTCCTGCTCCGTGCGCAGCAACTGCGGCATGGCGCCCTGACCCCGCGACGCCTTCAGCGACTCCAGGCTGCGCTTGAAGGCCCCGACGATGGTGGGCAGCGAGCGGATGAGGCTGATGAGACCGCCCGTCGCCACGGCGCCCGCGCCGATGTAGAGCACGTACGCATTGCGAATCTGGTCCGGCGACATGTCCCGGATGAGCTGGCCGTTGTGCATCAGCAGCGGCGTCTCCAGCCCGCTGCCGAAGAACGAGATGGCCGGGATGAGGATGAGGTAGCTCAGCACACCACCGGCGAAGGTGATGGCCGCCACGCGGGGGCCGATGATGTAGCCCACGCCCAGCAGCTCCGGGCTCACCTCGGTGGAGACGGTCGCGCTCTTGAGCCCCTGCAGCGGCGTGCTCAGCACCTCGCGGAACAGCTTCATGCCGGAGTAGGCGAGCTTGTAGATGCCGCCCACCAAGAAGCCGGTGATGACGGTGCGGGCGTTGGTGCCGCCCTGCTCGCCGACGATGAGGACGTCCGCGCTGGCGGTGCCCTCCGGGTAGGGCAGCTTGCCGTGCTCCTGGACGATGAGGCCCTGGCGCAGCGGAATCATCATCAGCACGCCGAGCACGCCGCCCAGCGCCGCCGTGAGGAAGGCGTGGGTGAGGCTGATGTCGTAGCCCAGCAGCAGCAGGGCGGGCAGCGCGGCGGCCACACCGAAGGCGAGCGACTCACCGGCCGAGCCCGTCGTCTGGACGATGGTGTTCTCCAGGATGCTGGAGTTGCCCAGGGCCCGGAAGATGGCGATGGAGAGCACCGCGACGGGAATGGACGCGGAGACCGTGAGGCCCACCTTGATGGCCAGGTACACGGACGAGGCGGCGAACACGATGCCCAGCACCGAGCCGAGCACCAGGGCTCGAATCGTCATCTCCGCCGGAGACTTGTCGGGGGGGACGTACGGGGTATGGGCGACTTTCGCGAGTGTCTGCGCGACCGGGACGCGATCCTCGGAGATTGGCGGCGAACCGTGGGCCAAGCGGGGGGCTCCTTCGAAGGGAAACCGACTCCTTCTAGCAGGCCCCCGGCTGGCCGTGAAACAACGCCCTCAAATGACAAGCGCCTCCGCCGGTAGGGCAGAGGCGCTTCGATGCGGGCCAGCCCCGGAATGCTGGGGCAACTGGCCGGGTCAATTCCGGCTCACTGCTGGGCGGCGACGGCCTCGGGGTCCACCTCGGCCATGAGCGCGGCCAGCTCCGACTTGAGCTTGTCCTTGGCGCGAATCTCCAACTGGCGGGCGCGCTCGCGCGAGAAGCCGAAGTGCTCCCCCAGCTCCTTGAGCGTCATGGGGCGCTCGTTCATGACGCGTTGCTCGATGATGAAGCGCTCTCGCGGGTCCAGGCGCATCAGCGCGGTACGGACACGGGCGTTGATGAGGCCCGCCTCCTCCTTGTCCGCGAACTCGTCGTCCTGCGGGGCCGCGGCGCTCACCACGAAGTCCACGTGGCTGTTGCCGCCGTCCTCGCCCATGGGCGCGTCCAGCGACAGGTCTCGGCCCCCCATGCGCTGCTCCATCTCCCGCACCTCACCCGGCTTCACGTGGAGCCGGCGGGCGATGTCATCCACGTTCACCGCCGCGTCACCGCTGCCAAACTTCTCCAGCTCGCGGCGCGTGCGGGCCAGACTGAAGAACAGCTTCCGCTGCGCCTGGGTGGTCCCCAGCTTCACGAGCGACCAGCTCTTGAGGATGTAGTTCTGGATGTACGCGCGAATCCACCAGACGGCGTAGGAGATGAGACGGATGCCCTTGTCCGGATCGAACTTCTGTACGGCCTTCATCAGGCCGATGTTCCCCTCCTGGATGAGGTCCGACATCTTGATGCCGTATGAGCGGTACTCATAGGCGACCTTCACCACGAAGCGCAGGTTGGCGGTCACCATCCGGTGCCCGGCCGCCAGGTCGCCCTTGAGGAAGCGGCGCGCGAGCTCCTGCTCCTCCTCCACCTTGAGGAGGGAGTAGTGGTTGATCTCCGAGAGGTACATCGCCAGGGAGCCGGAGTTGGACGACTGCTCGGTGGATGCCTGCATGAATGATTTCTCCGCCGGTGGGCCTCGCGGTGAGGCCGGGATGGATGGATTTCGTCTGACGACGTGACGAAGGGAGCTTGAGCAACAGAAATGCCAACCTGCCCCGAAGGGCCATTCCCAATGTCTGCGAGGGGTTGGCGTGCTCCAGCGGCGCGTACAGCGCCGCAATCCTGTAACCGTTACGTCGCACCGGCATGAATCGCCGGATGCGCTAGCTGTAGGAGCTTCAGAACTGTTCGCATTCAAGCCTCCCGGGGGCTGCGCAGGGCCGTGCTCCCAGTGAGGGCGCGGCCATTGGAGCGATGCCCGTCACACGACGTGGCCGCCCGCGGGAAAAGGCGTAACGACGCCTCGGGCCGCTGACACACCCGGGCCGCCGGCACGCGCGGTGGGCAGCCTGGCGGTCAGGCGCGAGGACCGAGGTCCGGGTGTCAGGAAGCGCGCGCTTGGGGCGGGCGAGTGCCCTCGCTGGCGACGCGCTGGGACTCCGTGAGAACAGCGCGTCTCAAGTCCGACAGCAGCCGCGTCGCCTCTCCCTGCTGGAGCGGGCGACCGCCGAAGCGGGCTTCCAGGTAGCGCCGGGTGACGGGCGTCAGGGCGGGGGACAGCGGGTGCCGCTCCCGGGCGAGCCGAGCGTCCAGTGCTTCCAGTGTCTCACCGTCGACACGTGTGATTCGCGCGGAGGCGAGCTGCGCCTCCACCGCGTCCGCGAAGCGCGTGGCCTCCAACGGCCGCTTGCGCGACAGGAACTGTGTCAGCAGCCGCCAGGCGGTATAGGCCGCGGCGGCCGCGAGCAGCGCGGCACCAAAGGCCCGGGGGGGCGGCGTGCGGCTGGGCGGCTCGTCCTTCTTCGGGACCTCGCGCGAGCGAGTGAGCGAGCGGACGACGGTCAGCTGATCGCGGAAGTTGTAGTCCAGGACGACGTCACGCCACTGCGACTCCACGATTTCATAGAAGTTGATGAGCTGCTCCAGCAGGCGAGGGGACTGGTTCGCGCGGTGGGCCGGTGGCGTCGCGTCCACGGTGATGAAGCCGCGCCCCGGCACCAGCACGTGCGTCCAGGCATGCGCATCACCCGCCCGGACGACGTAGCCGCCCGTCACGCGCTCGCCGCCAAAGAAGCCGGTGGCCAGCCGCGCCCGCATGCCCTGGGTGCGCAGCATCAACGTGAGCGCGGTGGCGAAGTGCTCGCAGTGTCCCTGCTTGCGCTGGAAGAGGAAGTCGGCGACCGGGTCCGGCACGTCGCCGCTCAACTCCAGCGTGTAGCTGTATTCGCGTTGCAGCCACGCGGACAGCTTCCGCGCGGCGGCCAGCGGGTCGCGTTCGCCATTCAGCACCCGCGCGGCTGTCTGGCCGACGCGGACGTCCAGCCCGTCCGGCAGCGACAGCAGGGCATCCTGCTCCTCCGGGGGCAGGTCCTGGACGTCGTCGCCGCTGGCGCCGGGCGGGAGGCTGTAGGCCTCATATGAATACGAGATGCCGGAGTCTCGGAAGCGCACCTCGCCGCCGCCCAGTTCGTGGATTTGCGTGCGCCGGGAGCCCACCTGCGTGTTGGCCACGGCGTTGCCCAGCCGCGAGGGCGTCTCCAGCGCCACCAGCGTGCGCGCGCCGTACGCGGGCATCAGCTCCACGTGCTGGTGGACCAGGTTCTCCTGGCCCGGCCGCAGCGTCGTCATGAACTCGGAGCCGTGGCTGGTGGCGCTCGCGTTGGACCACTCCATGCCGTCGAAGACGTCATAGGTGCGGCCCACCCAGTACGCGTCGAGCGTTTCCTTCTCCGGGTCCGGGGTCAGGGTGGCGCGCAGCACGATGCGCGGGTTGCCCTTGATGGTGCCCGCGCCGCCCAGGCGCACGGTGTTGGAGAAGCCCGCGGTGGCCACGCCCAGGCCGGGCGAGGCGCTGGGGCCAATCATGTTCCAGTTGAGGCGGGGGAAGAGGATGAAGAAGGCCACCGCGCCCACCACGGCGAAGCCCACGCCCGTGGCCAGCGGGCCCATCACCGCGCGCACCGGCACCGGCTCGCCTTCGGGGACCGCGGACTCCACCACGCCCAGCGCCAGGGCGATGCTGGCCAGCACGCCGAAGACCATGAGGAAGAGGCCGTAGACGAGCTCGCCGGAGAGCGCCGCGCCGCCCGCCACCATCAACAGGCCGGACAGGTGGACCTGGCCGTCGGTGGCCGCGTCCGGCGTGGACAGCAGACGCTGCGCGGAGATGAGGCCGGCGAAGGCACAGGCCGCCACCACCAGGTTGAGCGAGCCCGCGAGCACGTTCGTGCCCAGCGTCAGCGCCACGGCCAGCAGCAGCAGCGCGGTGAGCTTCACCCGGTTGGCGAAGGGGCGCCGCCCCGCCAGCGCGACCACCAGGGCCACGCCGTAGAGGGCCAGGGACCAGATGGGGAGCTGGCCCGACACCGCCATGGAGGCGAAGGCGGACCCGGAGCCCAGGTCTCGCAGCACCAGCCTCAGCCGCGTGCCCTTCCTCATGCCGCCTCCTCGTCACCGCGAGGGCGCTCGTACCCCAGCCACGCCAGCGCCCGCAGCAGGCGCCGCTCCTGGGCCGTGCCCGCGGCGGGCCGGATGCGCTCCTCCGGCGTGTCCAGGCCCACCTCGTGACCTTCCTCGATGAGCCGGTGGGCCAGGGCGGCCACTTCCTCGCAGCGGCGCTCGAGCGCCTCCGCGTCGAGCCCGTCCGCCACCGTCAGCACGAAGGTGCGCCGCTCCTCGTGCTCGCGCTCCACCCGCAGCAGCTTCCCGGCGGAGGCGCTCTTCATCCAGTGGATGCGCCGGGCGTCCTCACCCGGCGCCAGCTCGCGCAGGCCGCTCACGTCCCCGTTGCCGTCATTGCGGCGGGGGTTGCCCGCGTCGCCCACGGGGCCTTGCTCCGGCGCGCCCGGGTCCTGACAGGCGTAGGTCCGCCGCGGGTAGATGAGCAGCGTGCTCTCCAGCGGAAAGGTGCGCGTCTTGGCGAACAGCCCCAGCGGCCAGGTGGTGGTGACACGCACGCCCGTGAGCAGCACGGGCCCACGCTGGGGCGCGGTGAGGTCCGCTCGCACGACGTGGTCCACGCCCGCGGGCAGGTAACCCACGCCGCCCGCGCCGGTGAGCGGCGAGTCCGCCTCCGACAGCGTGAGGGCGAAGGCGTGGCCCTGGCCGCGGGAAACGGCCCACCGGAAGGCGAAGGGCTCCTGGGCGAAGGCCGCGTCCGCGCCCACGCGCCGCACCGACAGGTAACGCAGGCAGCGCTCGGACAGGACGCCCGACACCACCACCATGCTCAGCAGCAGGCCCAGCAGCAGGTAGAGGAGGTTGTTGCCGGTGTTGAGCGCGCCGAGGCCCACGCCGAACGTCACCACCAGATAGGTGCGTCCGATGCGCGTCACCTTGAGGGTGCGCGGCGGGCGGAGCCGCGAGCGAACCCGGGCCCACCATGACGGCAGCCGGGGCTTCACCGGGGCGCCGGGACCTTTCGGGCAATCTCCTCCAGCAGGTGCGCCGCCTCGTCGCGCGCGGTCACGCCCTGCACGGCGCTGCGCAGCATGATGCGGTGGGCCCAGCAGGGCACCAGCGCCGCGCGGACGTCACCGGGCGTGGCGAAGTCCCGGGCGTCCCACAGCGCGTGGGCCCGTGCGGCCGCGCCCAGCGCGAGCACCGCGCGGGTGGAGGCGCCTCGCTCCAGGTCGCCATGCGAGCGCGTGGCCGTGGCCAGCCGCACCACGTAGTCCGCGACCGACGCGTCCAACCGCAGCGCCGCGGCGAACGAGCGCAGGGACGCCAGCTCCTCGGGCTCGGAGACGGTCTCCACCGCGTCCAGGGGCGGCGTGCCGTCGCGGGTGACGAGCAGCCCGGCCTCCACCTCCGGCGTCGGGTGGCCCAGGGACATGCGCACCATGAAGCGGTCCAGCTGCGAGTCGGGCAGCGGGTAGGTGCCGGAGAAGTCCACCGGGTTCTGCGTGGCCACCACCGTGAAGGGCGCGGGCAGCGCGTGCGTGGCGCCGTCCAGGGAGACCTGGCCCTGGGCCATGGCCTCCAGCAGCGCGGACTGGGTGCGCGGCGGGGCGCGGTTCAGCTCATCCGCCAGCACCAGTTGCCGGAAGAGGGGACCGGGGCGGAACTGGAAGGTGGCCGTCTGCGCGTGGAAGACCTGGGCGCCCAGCACGTCCGCGGGCATCAGGTCCGCGGTGAACTGGACGCGGGCGAAGCTCAGGCCGCAGGCCTTGGCCAGGGCCTCGGCGAGCGTCGTCTTGCCCACGCCCGGGACGTCCTCCAGCAGCACGTGGCCGCCGGCGACCAGGGACGTCACCACGAGCTGGAGTTGGGAGGATTTTCCCTGCACCGCGCGGCCCAGCTGGGTGGCGATGCGTTCCATCGCCGAGCGCGCGTTTGCGGGGGAAGGCACCGGGGAGAGGGCGCGGGCAGGCTGGTTCATCTGCCGCCACTCTAGCCGACTCCCTCGATTGCCAACACGCTTCGCGTCCGGGCTTGCAGCGCGGACGCTCCCTCCCTCCCGAGGCGGCGAAGCGCCTACGCCAGGAAGACGTCCTCGGGCGTGTAGTAGGCAGGGCGCGGCGACGTCCCTGTGCCCACACCGAAGTACCGGAACATCCGCTCGTGGTGGGTGGCCAGGCCGCGCAGTTGGACGGGGCGCTCCACCAGGCCCCGTGTCAGGACGCCCACGGCGCTGTCCTTGAACTCCCGCAGGTGGGTGAAGTCCAGGACGACCTCACACCCACTCAGGGCGCTCAGAGAGGTCCGGACCTCTTCTGCCGTCTTGCCGTCCAGCGTGCCTTCCAGTCGCAGCGTCACGGAACCTGCGGACTCCTCACGGTGGATCTGTAGCCCCGACATTGCTGTGCTCTCCAAGTTGGCGCGGAGCCTGGGTTGGAGCGTCATCGCTCCAGTCCTTCCACGGAGGACCCGTGGGGTTCTCCCGCCCGGCGCACAGTGCACATGGTCCGCGGGTTTGGTTACCCCCTCCATCGCAACTTTCTCGCGACTGTCGTGCAGCCGTCGCAAGGCTTGTTGCTCAGCGCTCAGCTCTTCTGGCCATTCGTCTTCTGGGCCTCTCGCAGGGTGAGCTGCTTCTCCTGAGCGGCCTTCAGCTTGCGGAATTCCTTCACGACCTTGGCGGGGTAGCCGGCCATGAACTTCGTGCGCGCTTCCTTCTTGGCCAGGATGCGGCGGGCCAGCCCGGGGCCGGCGTTGTAGGCGACCAGGGCCTTCTCCACGGTGCCGAAGCGCTGGATGAGGTCCGCCAGATACGCGGTCCCCAGCTCCACGTTGGTCTCCGAGTCGAAGAGGTTGCTGGTGCGGCCCAGCCGCTGGCCGGCCTTGTCCGCCAGCCAGGTGCCGGTGTCCGGCATCACCTGCATCAGGCCCATGGCCCCGACGTGGGACACCGCGTAGTTGTTGAAGGAGCTCTCGCAGCGGATCACCGCCACCACCAGGAGCGGGTCGATGTTGTTGCGAGCCGCCTCCCGGACGATGGCCACCGCCAGCCGGCGCTGTTGCCGGGCGGGGAGGCCAGAGGCCTTCACCATCTCCGTGATGCCCAGGGCCTCGGCCTCGGCGTAGTGGGCCTCATCCTCGTAGAGGTGCAGCTTCGCCAGGGTCGCCTTCAGCTCGGCGTCGCGCTCGGCCAGCTTCGCGCGCAGCTCCGTCACCTCAGGCTCCTCGCCCTGGGCGCCTTCCGGCACCTGCACCGGAAACGCGACCGCCCCCGTCCCCACCATCCAAGCCGCCACCG
>NZ_VHLC01000055.1:0-55815 GCF_006547355.1 Myxococcus sp. AB036A
TACTGGCGCGCCACGCCGACGGACTTGTCTCCCTTCTTCAAGAAGCCCGTCTCGTCCACCGCCAGCATGCCGCCTTCCCCCAGACTCCTTCGGGCGTACTCCAGGACGTCGTCGCGCACTGCATCCGCGTCCCACTTCGCGCGCAGCAGCAGGTGCTGGAAGGCATACGGGGCGCCGTGCCCCGCGTCCTCTGAAAGGCCCCACGCATTCTTCCGCTGCGCGCGCCCCAGCAACGCCCTCACGTACTCCACTGCAGCGGCATGTGCTTCGCGCCTGCGGAAGTGGGGCTGCAGCCAAGCCCCTACCTCCTCCATTTCCGCGCCGAGTTGGCCGACCAGGCGCACCTCGTGCGCTCGCGTCTCTGCGTCGATTGTCGACGACATACGTAGCCTCGCTCCTCCCCCTCCTGTTCTTTCAACAGGGAGGAGGTTGCGGCTTCTTCCGAACTGCAACTGTAGGACTAGAAGTGATCTCAGAATTGCCTCAAGAGGATGAGGATGCAGCCGAGGTGGAGAAAGCCGAGGAAGTTCTGCACCTTCACTTCATAGCGGGTGACGAGACGCCGGAAGTTCTGGAGCCAGGCGAAAAGCCGCTTCATCTTCCATCGTCGGCGGTATCGACGTAGCTCGCGCCCATCCTGCGTCTTCGTCTTGCGGCCTCGGCGGTGCGGGGCAATCAGCTTCACTCCCCGCTGATGCCACAGTCGCTCGTCGAGCTTGTCAGCGTCATAGGCTTTGTCGCCGATGAGCCGCTCGGGAAGCTCGTCGATGAGGCTCTCGTCGAGGGTGGTTTCGAGGAGCTTGGTTTCGTGGGGAGAAGCGCTTGCCGTGCCAATGGCGAGAGGAAGACCAGCGCCGTCTGCAGCTGCCATGACCTTCGTCCCCTTGCCCCGCTTCGTTTTCCCGACGCAGGGCCCCCTTTTTTCGCCGAGGCGAAGTACGCGTCGACGAAGCCCTCCTTCAGGTCGAATCCTCCACGCACCTTCAGGTCCAGGGCCAAGGCGCGCAGGACGGAGCGGAAGGTGCCGTCCTTCACCCAGCCCTGGAACCAGCGATGGACCGTCTTGTAGGGCGGGTACTTCTCCCGCGGGAGCTCGCTCCTCTGCGCCCCGGTTCTCAGAATCCACAGGATGCCGTCCCACAGCGCCCGGGAAGGCGTGGGCGTTCGCCCAGGCCGGTCCTCCCGCTTCAGCTTCCGCGCGGGGAGGAGCGGCTCAATCAAGCTCCACTGTTCATCCGTCAGGTCCACCGGTCAGCTTCGAACATGTCCATCCCCTCCATGTCGATCAGCGGCCTGGCATTCGCCCTCATGCCTGCTCGCCCAATTTCGAGACCGGCTCTAGGGTGTGGCCAGGAAGGGTGGCCCGGGCTTCGACGGTGGCGTTGGGGCAGCGCGCGCGCATCTGGGCCCTGTCGAGGTTGGAGCCGTAGGCGAAGGAGAGCATGGAGATTCTCCCGTGGAGGCCGGGCGCGCGGCCCGCCTTTGTCGTGGCTGGCCAAGGCCCCGAAGGGCCCCGGCGTTGAGGCTGCTTCAGGCGGCCAGGGCCTCGTGCGTGCTGCCTTGGGCGCCGTCGCTGCCGCCCTGCGCGCCTTCGCTGCCGGGCGAGCCGTCCTCCCCTCCGCCCGAGCCGCGCCTGTCGCGGCGCTGGCCCTTCCAGGCGGCGCTGCCTTCCAGTCGCTTCAGGAGGTGAAGGCGGGCCGTCTTGAATTCCTCGCCGATGAGCCCCAGGTGGAGGAGGAACACCCGGAAGTCGTACTTGGCGGTGGCGGGGTTGAAGTCGCGGCGCTTGCTGGAGGCGGCCTTCGAAGCCAGGGCCCGGGCGGCGAGGGCGAGCACCAGTTGGACGTAGGCCTTCACCTCGCCCGCGTGCACCGTGCCGGTGAAGTACAGGAATTCAATCGTGCCCCGGAAGAAGAGGCTGTTGAGGTTGAGGCCATGGTAGCGACTGGAGTCGTAGCGGCTGGGCATGCTGTTGCGGCGCCCGTACCAAGCCTCATTCACCTCCTGCAGGGTGCGCGGGCGCCGAGCCTCCAGCCGCTGGAGGAAGGCCGCGTCGACGGGCCGGCAGTACCGGGCGAGCCGAGCCGCGCTCACCCCCAGGGCCGCCTCCAGGAGGCGCTCCTGCTTGTGCACCATCTTGACGAGGTTGGTGACGCCCTTGGCGTCGAAGCGGCTGCCGTCGACGTGGATGTGAATGCCGGTGGAGGCGTCGGCGCGGGCGCCGGCCTCGCGCGCGGCGCGCACCACCTGCTGTAAGGCGTCCATGTCCTGGTAGGTGAGGATGGGGGAGACGATTTCACCGCTGTACTCGCCCCCGCTCAGCGAGGCGTCCGACACCACCTTCCAGATGCGGCCCTGGGCGTCCGTCACCTGCCAGCCCCGGTAGTCGCCAGAAACGTGCCCGCCCACCGCGCTCTGAATCGCATGGGCCAGCTTCTGGCGGCTGGCGCCAACCATCCCAATTTCAATTCCAAACCGGAGCGTCTTCATGGAGTTTGCCTCTCGCGTTCGCGCGGGGCTGTGGCGCCCGTCGCGAAACGCATACACGCTCTGGCGTGCGAATGAAGCAAGTCATCTTCGGCAACTGGCGATGTGGATTTGGCTGTCTGGAGTTGTCGCGAGAATTCGTGGGGTTTCACGCCGGCCTTCTGTGGGGGGCGCGCAGCCCGGCGTTTCTGGGCTCGGGGCGGCAGGCGGAACTCCAGTGTGTGTGATTGTCCTGGCGATAGGCCGGGGGGATTGGCGGGATGTGTCGGCGCGGAGTTCCCCGCCGCGTCCGCTGGTTCAGCCAGAGGGGCCTTCCACCGGCGCCGGGCTGCTGGCGGGCGCGCGGTGCTGCGCGCGGGTTCCCCCTCAGCTCCTGCTGCTCAGCGCGGCAGCACGGCGTTGAGGAGCGCCATGCCCCGCATGGCCTCGGCATGGTCCCCTTCAGCCAGGTCCAGGAAGATGCGGCCGTGGTTCGCCTCCTCGAGGCGCTCGGTCTGCACAATCCATCGCTCGCTGGTGGGCGTGCGCAGCTCCAGGCTGGCGGCGAAGGTGTAGAGCATCGCGCTCGTCGCCCGGTGGCTGGAGCCGCGCGGTAGGCGGATGTCCACCTGCGGCTGAGGCGTGCCGTATCGGTTCTTTCCGAGACTCAAAGGCCCTCGCGATATTGGCGATCGCCTGCGCCTGCTCTTCGTGGCGCAGGTGGAACAGGACGCCCCATGCGATCGCCGAGTCGAACGTCCGCGCCTGAAGCTCACACGGCTGGATTGGCGCGCAGAGGACCGGCACATCGGGGAAGTTCGCTTGAAATCGCGCGAGCAGTTCGCAGAGCTATCCACCCCCAGCACGCGGCAGCCGTGTTCCAGCAGCATCCGCGTCAGCGGCAGATCCGTGCCGCAGCTGACATCCAACACCCAGGCGCCGGCCGGAAGCGCGGCCGCGAGAGCCGTCACTTCCGGGACGCCCATCTGGCCCGTACGGTGGGAGGCATATCAGTCCGCGATCAAATCGTACTCGTGCATCCGTCACCCTCCTCCAGGGAGTCGTCCCCGCACCGCACGCCAGCGCAGGACCGAACCTGCCCCGCGCCGCGCCAGAATCAGGACGCTGCGCCATGCGTGCGTCAAGAGGATGCTGCGGGAAGGGCGGCTCCACCGGCATGCGTTCGTTGACGACTTCAAGCCTGTCGGATGGTATGACGGACGCCAGCCCTCGAAATGCAGCCAGTGCAGGAGCGTCGAATGAGCCTTCTGGTGATTTGTGAATTCAAGACACGGACCGGCGGGGAGACGGAGTTCCTCCGAGCGGCGCGGGCATTGGCCTCCGTCGCCGCGACCGAGCCGGGAACATTGCGCTACCAGTGGTTCACCACGCAGAAGCCCGGTCACTATTCGATCATCGAAGAGTACGTGGACGCTGACGCGGCCGAAACACATAACAACCACGTGGGCGCACTGCTCCGGGAGCTCTTCACGGTGTCGGACCTGGTGTCGATATCGTTCTTCGGGGAACTCAACACGTACTTGCGCGAGTGGGCGACCGGGCGCGAGGGTGTCGCGGTCAACGTCGCGTTGTGACGTCGCCGGGGGGGGCAGGCCTGCTCCGCCGATGCCTTGATGAAGTCGGCGAACGCCCGGTGCGGCGCTGGCACGAAACGCCGCCCGGGGTAGTAGAGAAACAGCCCGGAGAAGGACAGCCACCAGGGCTCGAGGACGGGTTCGAGGACACCGCGCTCCACGTGAGGACGCAGCCAGTCCTCGAAGAGGTAGACGATGCCGCAACCGGCGATCGCCGCGTCGACGGCGAGGTCGGTCGCCCCTCCGACCCGGACACTCAACGGCCCTGTCGGCTCGACCTTGACGACCTCGCCATCCTTCTCGAACTCCCACTCCGTCATCGTCCTGCTTGGGAAACGGCCGCACAGACAGGCATGGTCGAGAAGGTCGCGGGGGGGGGGAGAGCACCTAACGAAAGTCAGGGTAGAGGCGGCGCGGAAGCATGAGGCAGCAACCGAAGACGAGGAAGCCGAAGTGGACATCGTCCCTGCGTTCGTCGCGGACTCGAAGTCGGCGGAACTGGTTCTTCCAGGCCTGGGTCCGTTCCACGACCCATCGGTAGGGACCGAGTCGCTCCCTGGCTTCGACGCCCGGACGTACGAGGAGTCGATGGAGGCCCTGGAGAAGTCGACCTTGCCGCGCAGGCCCAACTCGTCGAGCAACCGTCCTTGCAACGTCTGCCACACGCCTGTTCGGGTCCACTCCTCCAGTCTGCGCAAGGCCGTCATGCCCGACAGGCCGAACTGCTTGCGGGGCAACATCTCCCAGGGAATGCCACTTCGCAGCACGAAGACGATGGCTTCCAGTGCCGCCCGGTCGTCCGCTCGAGTCGACCCAGCTTCTTCTTGGGGCGAGGAGGAGGATGCAAGGGAGCGACGCGCTGCCACGAGGCGTCGGGGACGAGTTCGCGGACCATGCCCCTCAACCTGGGGCTGGCCCCTGTCTGCGGCCAGTCCATCCCTGACTTTCGTTAGGTGCTCTCAGATTCAACGTGACGTTCTGGGGCTCGGTTTGCCATCGTATTGCCAGCGTGGCGGGACTTTGGGGCGGTCTTCATGGCGTGCGTTCCTTTGGGGTTGGCGGGGCCCTCGGTGGCTGTGGATAAACGCATACATCCCTGCGTGGGAAGGTGAAGTAAATCGTGCTGGGTGTCTTACGTTGAATGTGGCTAGCGCCCAGGGTTGGGTGTGTTTTCCGTGGTGTTTCAATGTCTCAGGATTGGTCTGGAACCCGCGCGGTGCGGCGGCGCGGGTTCCCCTTGCTCTGCCGCTCAGCCCAGCAGGGCGTTGAGGAGCGCCATCCCGCGCATCGCCTCGGCCTCGTCGCCTTCGGCCAGCTCCAGGTAGATGCGGCCGTGGTTCGGCTCGCTGACAATCTGGCTCCGCACCAGCCAGCGCTCAGTGGCTGGTGTGAGCATTTCTATGTTGGCCGAGAAGACGTGAAGCACTCCTTGCAGTTCTCTGCGTGCAGTATGGGGCGGAAGATGAAACTCCACCTGCGGTTCAGGTGTCCCGTTGTGGTTCTTGGCTCCCCGAATGAAGCCCTGCGCGAACTCGTTCTCGGCGTTTCTCTCAGAGGACTCAAACTCTCTGAGGGGCCGAAAGCCGAGTAATATTCAGTGGCTTCAAGGAGAGGGCTGGGGGCCCCCCTTCAATCGGAGGCCGATTGAATCTCCGCAAACTACGCCGTGGGCGACCTCTCGTCCGTGGTTCCAATCTGCCGGTGTCCGCTTCACAGTGAGTGCGTGGCGACGTGGTGCGCGTGGGCTCGCGGGCAACTCGCTGGGGTAGGTGAAAGTCGCATGGTTTCGATGCGCGCGCGGGCTCAGGGGCGAAGCACTGCCCAGGTGGCCCCGCGGCCCATCTCGGCGGGTCCGGCCTGCGTCCCCGCTTGGGGGGCGCCGAGCCGGCCGCGCGCAGCGGCAGCCTGGTACGCCCCGAGGC
The DNA here is from genome assembly GCF_006547355.1 of Myxococcus sp. AB036A. Lineage (NCBI taxonomy): Bacteria > Pseudomonadati > Myxococcota > Myxococcia > Myxococcales > Myxococcaceae > Myxococcus > Myxococcus sp. AB036A. The sequence continues at coordinate 5,984 of NZ_VHLC01000055.1, forward strand.
CGCCTCCCCATTGCTCCACCCCTTCTTTGCCGCTACAGGAACTCGGCGGCCCCCTATGCGGCGCGCACTCGCCTTGACCCACGCATGACGCAGCACCGGATTTCGGGTAGGCACAGCATCTCCGGCGGCTGGACGGCCGCGAGCCTCGCGCGCCACACGCAGACGGTGATTCAAGGCACCTTCGTCCTGGCCAAGGCGGGGAACGATGCCGCCCTGGTGCGCGAGAGCCTGGACCACCTGGACCGCTACATCCGCCTCCTCTTCAACCGTCCCCTCCCAGAGAAAGCATCGCCATGACCCAACCCCCTCAGCTCGGCTGCGCCTGCGGAAAGGTCCTCCTGCAGGTGCGGGGAGTCCCCATCATCAGCGCCGAATGCTGCTGCAATAGCTGCCGCGCGGCCGGCGCCAGGCTTCAGACGCTCCCCGGGGCCCGGCCGGTCCTGAGCTCCCTTGGCGCGACGCGCTTCGTGCTCTACCGCAAGGACCGCGTCCATTTCCAACAGGGCACCGAGCACCTCAAGGAGTTCCGGCTCACGCCCGAGGCGAAGACCCGCCGGGTCGTCGCCACCTGCTGCAACACGCCCGTCTTCCTCGAGTTCGAGAACGGCCACTGGCTCAGCCTCTATGGCGCGCTCTGGCCCGAAGGGACGCTGCCCCCGCTCGAGCTGCGGACCATGACCTCGGACCTCCCGCCCGGGACGGTGCTCCCCGAGGACGTCCCCAACGGCAAGCACCAATCCGTCTCGTTCTTCGTCAAGCTGCTGGGCGCGTGGGTCCTGATGGGCTTCCGCAGCCCGAAGCTTGCCTTCGTCCACGGACAGCTCCAGGTCTGACCTCCGCTAGAGCTTGGCGACGACCTGCCCCTGGGCGGTCACGAAGCCGTCCAGGCGCGTGTTGCGATGGTCTCTGGGATGCAACAGGAACGCGCAGAAGTAGCCTGGAATCATCAGCGCGAACTGGAGCTCCGAGACCTCGGCCCCGATGACGACCTGGTCGGCTACCCGGGTGCCGACGGCGTGGGGTTGCACACCCCGAGGATCGACCGCGGCATTGGCCTCGACGGTGATTCGCACCCCCATCCACCGTCTGCCGTTGATGGTCGTGCTATCTCCCCCGGGGGCGATGCCGAGAATCCGTCCCCAACAACGCACCCCGCCGCCAGCAGCTCCGATTTCTTCTGCTGCAGTTCGCGATCTCCGCGGGCGCCGTAGACGAAGCCGGCGACGAGCACCAACACGATGACCAGGCTGCCCTACAGGGAGCCCCCTGTGTCAGGGAAGAAGTCGCCTCGGCGGACAACGCCCTTTCGCGCGCCTCGCTCACTCGCAGTGACGCATGCATGCCGCTGCGAGCTGATTTTTGGGTAGGCACAGGTTGTGTCGTACATGGAGGAAGCGGGAGAGGGCGGGCGATTCTGGAGTACCTGGGGCTGCCTACGGCGAGTACAAGGCGGGGCCCGGCGCGAGGGCCAACCCCAGGCCGGGGGTGCATCGCCAACTGGACCAGTCCCAGGCCCCTGTCGCGCCCCTCGTGGGAGGGCGGCCTGGACATGCGAGTCCCCTCAAGGAGGCTTTCCACCGGCCTGGCACACGGCTCGGATGGCCCCCTTGTCGGAGGCCCTCCGAGCCCCCTCTGCTCCAGGCCGCTACCGCGGCTCCGGCGCTAGGGCGTCGTCAGCGCGGCGACGTCGCAGGCGGTGAGCTCGCGGCTGTAGATCCGGACATCGTCGAACGAAGCCGGAATGCTGTAGTGGTTGTCCGGGCAGAACGGCAGCCTGCGGCCAATGCGGAACGAATTGGCGCCCGTGAGGTTCGTTGTCGCAGCGCTGGTCGCGGAGCCAACCAGCACGCCGTCGATGTACATCTTGAGCGAGGTCCCGCTGCGGGTATAGGCGACGTGGTGCCAGTTGCCGTTGTTGAGCGGCGTCGGAGAGACGTTGAAACCTGCTCCGTTGGTGCCTGCCCCGTCCTCGTAAATCTCAAGCGACGTCGCGGCGCTGCCGTTGAGCCTGGCCGAGAGGAAGTTGCCTGCGCTCCCGTCCACCCGGTTCCCGATGAGCTCGCCGCTGCTGTTGATGTTGAAGGTCGTGTTCAGCCAATAGCTCACGGTGAACGCGCCAGTCCCGAATTGCCCGGGCGCGAGGCCGAAGTCGACATGGGCATTGAGATCGCACTGCTGGGTGGGCGTGAGCGTGATGGCGCCGGAGCCGTCGAAGCTGGCCGTCCGCGACGCCGAACTGCCCAGCGTTCCGTCCGACGTGCCCGCCGAATCCAGGGCCGTGCTGCCGCCGACCTCGTCGAAGGTCCACTGGTGGGCCATGTTGCTGGTCGTGTCGCCGATGAGCGGGCCACCGGTGCAGACTCCTTCCTGGCAGGTGTCCGGCTGGGTGCAGGCGTCGCCGTCGTTACACGCCGTTCCGTTGGGGGCTATCGGATGAGAGCACTGCCCGGTCGACGGATCACAGGTGCCTGCGGTGTGGCACGCGTCGAGGGGCTCGCAGAGCACGCCCGCGCAGAGGTCGAATTGGCAGGTGCCTTCCCTGCAGGTGAAGCCGTCGCAGCAGGGCATCGTAGCGTCGCACGGCGCGTTCTCGGGCAGGCAGCCCTGCCCCTGGCACGTGGGGTCGTAGAGGGGGGAACTCGGGTCGGTGCTAGTGACGTAGTCGCCGGGGTGGGAAGCGTGACCGTTGATGCACGCGCGTTCGCTGACCGTGATGAGCGAGTAAGGATGCGTGGCCGAGCCGGTCGCGTGGCAGATCTGCACCTTGCCCTTGGCCGCGAAGTACTCGCATTGCGCTTCCGTCAACATGGAATCAGTCGAGCCGGGGGGCTCGTCGTGCGAGTCGGTGGGCGCCACGACGCAGCCCGTGGCCACGGCGCCCGCCGCCAGAGAGACCAGGACAAACATGGAGAATCGCGTCGATAAGGATGAACTGATGTGGCGCATGGGTAAGTTCATACTGTTCGCTATGTGAAGAGAGTCCGCGCCGCGCCTGGGAACAGGGGGCCTCGGTCTTGTGGATGAACCACGGCGTGCTGTGGGGCATCAAGTAATTCCGTGGTCATACTAACAGTGTTGGACGCTATTTGGAAGCGCTCACAGTACCTAACGAAAGTGCGGACCGGACTGGCCAGCAGCAAGGGCCATCTCCTCCTTGAGGAAGACGGTTTGCGAACTCATTCCCGACGCCTTCTGGCAGCGAGTGGCACCGCTGCTGTCGGCACCGAAGCCGAAGAAAAGCCCGGACGTCCTCGAGCGGATGACCGGGCGGCGCTGGAGGCCATCGTCTCCGTGCTCAGAAGCGGCATCCCTTGGGAGATGCTGTCTCGCAAGCAGTTCGGCCTGTCGGGGATGACGGCCTGGCGGCAGTTTGAGGTGTGGACTCGAGCTGGCGTGTGGAACGAGTTGCAGCGTCGGCTTCTGGACGACCCTCCGGGCTCTAAAAGGTGGGCTCTCACGGGCCCAAACCCGGCGGATAGAGCGAAGGCGGGCAGCAATCATCATCTTCTCGTAGACGCCCAGGGGCTTCCGCTCACTGAGTCGGTGGAGGCGGCCAACGTACACGACACGTACGAACTCTTCCCGCTTGTCGACTCTGTGCCTGCGGTGAGGACGCCTCCGGGGCAGCGACGACTCCGGCCCAGAAAGCTGCACGGAGACAAGGTCTACGTGTCCCAGAGGAAGCGGGGTGGGCTGCGGCTGCGCGGCATCACGGCTCGTATCGCGCGTCCAGACCTCGAATCCGAGGAGCGGCTGGGACGCTACCACTGGGTTGTGGAGCGCACACTCGCCTGGAAGAACCAGCTACGCTGCAGTCGAGTCCGCGACGAGCACAGGGACGACGTCCACGTCGGATTCCTCGTAATCGGCTGCTGCGTCATGCTCTTGCGCCGCCTCTGTCCTGATATTTGTTATGAGCTGTGATTCGAGGTGTTTGAAATGCTCGCGAGAGTACGCGGGCTTTCATGAGGGCCTTGGCCCGGCGCCCCAGGCCGGGTATCAGCAGCCTCGCCTTGCTCATTCCCTAGCTAGACAAAGCAAGGACTTGGCGCGCCTCGCTCGCTCGCATTGACGCACTACTGAATGTGGTCTTGACGTGCTCAATAGGCCGCGACCGAATTTGGGGTAGCACAACGGATTCGTGCGGCATGTCGATGGCCGGGTTGTGCTCGGCACTGCCCGTGGCCTCCAGCAGACACATGTCGACGAGCAGCCCGCACCGATTCTCCATCAGCCCATTGAGGCAGTAGCTCGTCTTCGCCTCCTTGCCCTTCCCCTTGCGCACCAGCTCCGCCTCCGGGGCAATCTTCGACTCATACTCGCGTTGCTGCGCTTGTGGCCGTGGAAGTCCACCGTCGGGTTGCCCTTGTCGTCCGGCGGCCCCTTATCGTCCTGAGCCTCCTCGTCCTTGGGGCGGAACGACTTCAGGCTGGTCCAGGTCTCGATGTGCGTCCGGTAGGTACAGCGCCATTGACACGTCAACGCTGCCTCAATGACACGTCAGCCCCCCTCACCACGTCCTCCTCTTCGGAGGAACCGCGCGGGGTTGTCCGTGGAACGGCACTTGCTGAGCCTCGAGATTCCCTACCCCCGGAGTCTCCATGTCCAAGAGAAGACGTTCCCGGCGCCGCTGGATGGGTGGCAGCCGACTCCCTGCACTGGCGATTCTCGCCTGTCTCCTGTTGACTGGCTCGTGCGCGGAGACGCTCCCCGAGGACGAGCCCCCAACGGAATTCACCGCGAAGAGCCCGCACGAGGACCTCGACAGCGTCGTGTGGGAGCCCCAGTTCGAGCCCGACTACAACAACCTTCAACCCCAGCCCTGGGTGGAGGTCGTCACGGAGACCCAGGCGCGCACCGTCGTCGTCCGGCCAGACGTGCTCATCTTCCCGAGGGCGGAGAACCCTGAGGTGCTGGAGTGGGAAGCCGGCAAAATCGTGGTGTCCGCACCGAGTGACGGCCCGGGCGCGAATCCCCTGGGCTTCGCCCGGAGAGTCGTCTCCGTCACCGAGGTGGATGACACCCTCGTCGTGGCGACGGAGGCCGCGGCGCTCGAGGACATCGTCAAGGGAGAGATGCGGCTTACGTTCGACTACTCGAACATGGAGACCGTGGACATCTCGAAGCTCGACCTCGAATGGGCCGCCAGCCACCTGTACGTCGATGCGAATGTGATGTCCCCCAGCGCCGAGGGTAATCCCGACGATGAGCCCTTACCCGAAGTCGAGGAGGGGTTGGACCCGAGTCAGCCGGGAGACCCCTTCCTGGGCTCCATTTGGAACGCAATCAAGGCGGTGGGCGAGGCCATAGGCGGAGCGGCCAGGGCGGTGGCTGAAGCGGCGGTGGACATCTGGAAGGCCGTGACGGTCGAGGGAATCACCAAGGGCGTGGATATCAAGCCCGAAATCAAAAACAACTACGCCAGCCCCTTGTTCACGCTCAAGGAATACAAGAAGACCTTCAACGAGACAGGCAAGACTCCGTACACGCTCTCCATTTCGGGCAGTGGAAGCGCGGCGGTGGAGTACACCTTCAACCCAGGCGCGCAGGTGGAATTGCACGTGCCCGGCCTTCTGGCGGGACGCGACTCGACGAGAATGACGCTGAACGTGGATAGCAAGGCCCAGTTCAAGCTCGACCTCGAGGCCATTCTGAATGCCACGATAGCATCCGTGGGCACGCTGGAGGGCCCCGCACTCGCGAAGAAGCTCGCGGAGAGAACGAAGTTCGCCGAGGACACCCTTGCCGATGCGAAGCAGAAGTACCTGGGCAATCCGGACATGCGGCCCGCAGGAGGCTGGAAGCGCAACATCCTCGTCACGAAGCCAGCCGTGCAGACCGTCCTTGTTGGGCCCGTGCCGGTTGTTTTTACCCAGACCCTCCAGCTGGACCTCGAGTGTGGATTCGAAGCCAAGGCGGGCGTCAAGGCGAAGGTGAAGTATGAGCAGAACGCGACCTTCAAGTTCACGGCGAACTACGAGAACGGAGTGTTGACGAACACGCAGCCCGAGCTCGCCACTGCGAAGAACACCGATGTCAAGGTGACTGGCGAAGGCAGCCTGGTGGTCGTCTGCGGGCTCATCCCCCGCCTGAACGTGTACGTGTACGACGCCCTCGGTGTGAATGCTGGTGTCCGAGCGTCACTGGTGGCCAGTGCGAAGTATGCGTCACGCTGCGAGGGGAAGAAGGCGAAGGCGGACATCACCCTGGGGCTCGACGCCAACTTCGGTGTCCAGGTGGGCGGGCGGGTCCAGCCCCCGGGAACCAGCTACTTGGGTTCCTCCGGGGCGGGGCTTGGATGGGACATTGGCCCCCTCGAAGTCTACACCACTCAGTTTTCTCTCTTGGGGCCCAAGACGTTCAGTCTGAAGGATGGCCTGGGCTATTGCGCGAACACGTGTGGCAATGGGAAGCGGGATGGGCGTGAGACGGGCATAGACTGTGGCGGTGGTTCCTGCGGCGCTTGTGCTGCGGGCAAGCGCTGCTTGGTCAACTCGGACTGCGCAATTGGGTATTGCAACGCGGGTAAGTGCTCGGCCAAGGACCACTGCGCCAATGGCGTCGTGGACGGAGACGAGACGGGCATCGACTGCGGCGGTTCGAAGTGCAAGCCCTGCGGCAATAAGAAGGGCTGTATCCGCCCCGAGGATTGCGCATCCGGGTACTGCAAGAAGTCCGAGGTGTCTGGAGTGAACTTTGGAGTATGTGTGCAGAACCACTGCAACACGGGTGTCCAGGACGCGGACGAGAGCGGCATCGACTGCGGTGGGAAGGACTGCGCGAAATGCAAGGTGAAAGCGCGATGCGCGGTGGGGGCAGATTGTGCGTCAGGGGTGAGCGACGGCACCTTTTGTGTCCCGAGCTCCTGCAAGGACCGCAAGAAATCCGGTGACGAGACGGACGTGGATTGCGGCGGTCCCGTCTGTGCACGCTGCAATGTCCTCAAGGCGTGCAAGCAGAACTCCGACTGTATGCTGCAGGTGCAGGGGTACCACCTGTATTGTTACGAAGCCTCCCCAAACGTTCGGGCCTGCATTCCCTCAATGTGCGATAATGGGGAGAAGGAATGGAATGAGACCGACGTGGACTGCGGGGGGGCCTGCGCACCTTGTTCTCAAGGAAAGGTGTGTCTCCAGCAGAGTGACTGCGCCGCGGGTCTGGAGTGCGATACGTCGACCAGTCCTCACACCTGTGTGTCGTTCGTCTGCGGCGCGGGCCAGTACCTCTCCAGCGAAGTCTGTGTCGACGTGGGAATCGGGTATTGGTCGCCCGCGAGCTCCAATACCCGTAATGCCTGCACGAACGCACCCGAGAATGCGGTGTATACGAGTCCAACCGCTGCCAAGGCCGACTGTCCCTGGACCTGCAAAGCCGGGTATCTGCGCGACGCCACGGGGAAGAAGTGCGAGAAGAACGACACCGTCCAGGTACTCACGTGCGGGGACGACGAGGTGGCGGTCGGAATCCACGGGCGGGCAGGCGAATGGTTGGATGCGCTCGGGATGCGCTGTGCCCGCTTCGACTCCGGAGGAATCATCGGTGCCACCACGAGCGCTCCCTCGATTGGCGGCACGGGCGGCGAGCCCTTCACCCAGGACTGTGCGGCGGGAGAAGTCGTCCAAAAGGTCGCCGGAATCAACGGCTGGGCAAAGGATGCGCAAAATCAAACATGGTGCAGTGAGCAAAACCTGTCGACGATTGTGCTGTCGTGCAGGAATCTCCAGACGGGGGAAATCACGGTGATGCCCAAGGTGGGCGGAGGAGACACGAATTGCAAGGTGGGCAACCTGCCCGAGTACTCCTTCGGCTGTGGCACAAATGGCTATCTCCGCGGGCTCGCGGTGGATAGCGCGAACACCTCCATGTACGTCGGCTACGTCCTCGACAGGAGTTGCCGCTAGGCGCTCGGCGACCTCAGTCGCCTCCGCCAGAGCCAGGCTCCCGGCCGGCGCCCGCGCCTCTCATCCATCCCCAGAAGAAGGAGGATGGGAGGCGGGGCGTCGGCTCGGGTGAGGCGGAGTCAGCGACAAGCAGCCCGCCTATGCGCGCGCTGTCCGCGCGAGTGCTGTCCATCGCTTCCTCAGTGAGATGCTGGCGCGCGGCGCGAAGCTGCCACGCTTCAACGTTGAGGAGCAGATGCCGATGCTCGTCTGCTGGGTGCAGAGCCACCTGCATGCGGAGACGGAGAGCCGCTACTGGCTGGACGGCCAGGCTCGCGCGGCCCCGGACATCGGCGTGGTGGGCGAGGCCTTCCGCGCGGCACGAACCGCGAAGGTGGAGATGCCTGCGGACCCGCTGGTCCACATCGACCTGGCGTGGTCATGAGCCTGACGATGATTTCGGAGCGCCTCGCCGAGCAGGGACGCGCGAAGCCCGCGCGCCTCGCTCGCTCGCATTGACGCTTGGTTTCGCATCGCCTTGGTGCATGCGTAATGCGGCGACCGAATTTGGGTTTGATGCTCCACCGCACGCCATCTCGGTCTCTCATTCGTTCACCGCCGCGTCGTCTCGAAGCCTCTCTTGGGGAGCAGGGGCCGTCGCGTTCCACCTCAGAGTCGTGCACGCGCGGTGGGCAAGCCAGACTCCCAGGTGTTCGATGGGACGACGGTCCGCGGTGTCCTCCTTGAGCACCACGTCACCATCGGGCGAGCGCAGCCACAGCACGAAGGACCCCGAGCCTTCCTCATCCGGACGCCACTGCACCTCGAACTCCGTCACGCGGTGGCGAAGCCGCTGCGTCCCGAAGAGCCCGCGAAAGGCGCGAACGAAGCCGCCACGTCGAATTTCCCATTCCTCCCGCGCCTGGAGCGTCCTCCAGCCCCGCAGGCCCATCAGCCACGCCAGGGCGCCCAGCACCACCGCCAGGAACGCCGGGGCGAAGCCTCCTTCGTCGAAGCGCTGTCGCCACACCAGTAGCAGCGCCCCAGCGCCGAGCAGCGCCGCCGCCACCCACCAGACGCAGGCCCACACGGCGCGCTCCCAACGCACCTTCCGGAGCACCTCGCCTCCATCCGGCAGGGGCTCCACCTCCCGGTCTTGTGGCACGAGGCGCGCGAGCCGAGCCGTCCCCGTCCCCAGTTCGCAGAAGGCATGCATTCGCGCCCACAGCTCCCGGTGCTGCTCCGGAGTGCCACACGTGGCCACCGTCACCGATGCCCCGGTGGGCAACAACGCGGTCAGGGTCGCCGCGTTACTGCTGAGGTACAGGTCTCCCATGTCCGAGTATCGGAGCTGCAGCCTCCGGCGCCACGGGCCCCACGAGAACCGCCGCGTCACGCCGTGGCGGTTGAAGCTCAGCCTCTCCTGGCTGACAGCTCGCACCAGGCTGAGCGCCAGGTACGCGCCCACGGGTATCCAGGCGAGCACCCAGCCCAGGACGAACAGCGCCGCCGGCACCGCCAGCAACGACGAGGTGATGTCCAGCGGGGCCTGCTCCACCAGGGGAACGGGCCTCAGCAGCGCCGAGCCCAGGAGGAACAGTCCGCTCAATCCGAGCCCCGTCGTCGCGAGCCACCCGACGCTCCAGAGCAGCAGGAGGAGCGTCAACCCCCAGCGCACCCCGCCCGGGCGCTGCAGCCGCACGTGCCAGTCCTCGCCTTCCTTCCACAGCCACATGATGGGGTGCCTCCGGGCCTTCGGACGGTGTGCTTCCTTCTCAAGCGCTAGGGCTCGCGAAGGATAGCGCGTCACCACGACGTCACGCAGGTGCCGTGCCTGCCTCTCCCCCCGAGAGATCGGCCTGGCTCCTTCGGACCACTGACTACGAGAGCGCTGCTGCTCGAGGCGCTTGTTGCTTCGCTCGGCCTGGCGCATGCGTCCACCCGGACGTGAGCCCTGGAGTCCATGGAGGCGGAGAGGTAGGGGCTCGAATCTTAAGGCCGGGCTGAGACCTTGGTGGTTCGGATTTCGCATCGCCGGCACTCGAAACGCGACAGCTGCGCGCCTCGCTCACTCGCAGCGACGCACTGCGAGGCGTGACATCGGCACACTCACAATGCGACTACCGAATGGGGGCGGCACAGAAGGGGGCCGTGTATTGAGTCAACCCCTTTGGGTCTCAAGCCGCTCTTCGTTCCAGTCTGCAGGGATGCTGGCTGCCGCTCCAGGGGGCTAATAAAGGCTCCCAAGGGCCTCTGGTCACCTACCAGGTCGGCAGGCATGCGGAGGCAGCGCGCCGAACGCACTCCTGTGGCATCCGTTGAGGAGGATGCGGCAAGCGTCTACTTCCCGTCACTCATCGACGGGAACAGGCGCGTGCTCAAAACCACCTATGTCCGAGGTGTTGATTCGTATAAACCCCTGAACTTTCGCCCTCCGTCCATGGACGGTTGCTCGAACTCCGCGAACATGCCTCCCTCTAGAAAGTCTCGCTCAGACCAGATGACTGCACCGGCCGCAGCCTCCTCGCCCCCTGCGACCCCGGGACAGGAAGTGGAGCCAGGAGGGCTTTCTTCGCCCTCTGCGCGCCATGCCGACCTGCGAGCCGCAGTGGCAGAGGAGCAGCTTCATTTGCTCGTCGATAGCGTGAAAGACTACGCCATCTTCATGCTCGACCCCCAGGGGCGGGTGCAGACGTGGAATTCCGGCGCCGAGCGCATCAAGGGCTACCGCGCCGATGAAATCATCGGCCAGCATATCTCTCGGTTCTATCTGCCTGAGGACCGCGACAGCGGGCGCCCGGCACGTCTGCTGTCCGACGCCAAGCGGCTGGGACGTGTCGAGGACGAGAACTGGCGCGTGCGCAAGGACGGTACGCACTTCTGGGCGGACGTGGTCATCTCCGCAGTGCGCGACGCCCAGGGCGTCCTGCGTGGCTTCTCCAAGGTGACGCGTGACCTCACCGACCGCAAGCTCGCCGAGGAGGAAAGGCTGCGGCTGGTACAGGCCGGCGAAGCCATTCGGCTTCGCGACGAGTTTCTTGCCGTCGCCTCGCATGAGCTGAAGACCCCCATTGCTGCGTTGCAATTACATTTGGAGTTCATGCGCAGGAAGACGCTGGACCCGAAAGTGCTCTCCACCCTTGAGCGGGCGACCCGGAGCACCTGGCGGCTCACGACCCTGGTCGAGACGTTGTTGGATGTGGCACGCCTCTCGACCGGCCGGCTGGAGCTGAAGCTTGAGCCACTGAGTCTTTCCCAGACGGTGAATGAGCTCCTGGAGCAGCACCAACTCTCCGCCATGGGGGCAGGCTGCGCGGTGTCCGCGCGCATTGAGCCAGGTGTGACGGGGGCGTGGGACCCTCTGCGAGTGGAGCAGGCCATTACGAATCTGCTGACCAATGCCTTCAAGTATGCGGCTGGGACAACCGTAGGGGTTGCCCTGACGAGCGATGGCAGGGATGCGGTGCTGGAGATTGCAGATGGAGGGCCCGGGATTCCGCCGGAAGCGCTCTCGCGTATTTTTGACCGGTTCGAGCGTGCCATCTCCAGCGGCCACTACGGGGGGCTCGGGCTGGGGCTCTACATCACGCGCGAAATCGTCGTGGCTCATGGGGGAAGTATCAGCGCCCGCAATCTGCCTGGTGGTGGCGCGGCCTTCACCATTCGCCTTCCTCGTTAGGAAGGCTCTGTCTTAGAGGGGGTTGTCCGTGAGGACATGGAGAAGAGCTATCCATCAGACCTTACGGACGAGCAGTGGCGGCTGGTTGAGCCGGTGCTGGAGGACTTCAACCGACGGGGCGGTCGGCCACCCCTCCACCCACGTCGGCGCATTCTCGATGCCCTCCCGTACATCACGAGGGGAGCCATCTCCTGGAGGATGTTGCCGCGCGACTTTCCACCGTGGGACACGGCGTACAGCTGCTTCCGACGTTGGCGTGACGCTGGGCTACTCGAGCGCATCCACGCTGCCCTGCGCGCGGAGACACGCCACCGGTTAGGACGCAATGCCCATCCCAGTGCAGGCGTGCTGGACAGTCAGACCGTGAAGACGACGGAAAAGGGGGGCCGCCGGTTATGACGGTGGCAAGAAGGTAAAGGGCCGCAAGCGCCACTTGTTGGTGGATACAGAAGGTCTCGTTCACGCGCTGCACGTCCATCCGGCGAATGTCCAGGACAGGGACGGCGCGCAGTTGCTGCTGGGCGGCAAGTCCAAGGAAGACTTCCCACGGATGCGGAGGCTTTGGGTGGACTCGGGCTACGCGGGCCGGTGCAAGTGCTGGCTGGAGGAGAAGTTCGGATGGGGGGGGACGTCGTCCGTCGCCCCAACGAGGGGCGGCAGCGTTGGTACGGCCTGCCTCCCGAATTTGAGCGGCCACCGCTTCCTCGCGGATTCATGGTGGTGGAGCGCCGCTGGGTCGTGGAACGCACCTTCGGCTGGCTCAATCTCTTTCGCCGCCTCAGCAAAGACTACGAGCAGAAGCCCGCCTCCAGCGAGGCTTTCAGCTGGCTGGCCATGACAGCGCTCCTGCTGCGACGACTCGCTCCTGCATGAGGGTTCGACAACACCCTCTTAAGCACGAAGGCCCCGCGATTTTCATCGCGAGGCCCGCGTTAAACAAAAAGGCTCTGCCAGTTGGCAGGGCCTTTCAGTCAGCTCCCCGAATGAAGCCCTGCGCGAACTCGTTCTCGGCTTTTCCCTGAGAGGGCTCAACCTCTCTGAGGGCCGAAAACCGAGTAATATCCAGCGGCTTCAAAGAGGAGGCTGGGCGAGCCCTTCAATCGGCCCCGACTGAATATCCGCAAATGACACCGTGGGTGACCTCTCGTCCATGATTCAGATTCGCCGACGTCCGCTTCACAATGAGTACGTGGCGCCGTGGTGCGCGTAGGCTCGCGGGCGACGCGCTGAGGTGGGTGAAAGACGCATGCTTTGAGGCGCGCGCAGGCTCAGGGGCGAAGCCCTTGCCAGGTGGCCCCATCTGGGCCGGTCTGGCCCGCGTGCGCGCCTCGCTCACTCGTCTTGACGCGATGACGTGCTGGTCGTGGCGCACTCTCGACGCAGCGGCATGCTTTGGGGTTGGCACAGGAGTAGAGGGTGCCGCAGCCGTTCATTCCCGGCTGTCGAGGCTCACTTCGCTTGCGTAATCGCGGGCGGCTTCCAATCCGCGTTGATGGCCTCCGTCTTCGGCGAATACAGCCGCAGGGTCAGATTGAACGGGCCCTGCTGGGGTGCCGGCAACCAGTTCGGCCGCCTCGAATCGGTCTCGCTCATGGATCGCTCGACGTACAACGTCACGGAGCCATCGATGGGGTCCGGGACGAGGTTGTTACGGGTGCCCAGCGAGAAGCGGTCGATATCGTTCGGGACCTGGTATCCCTGCTCGTCGTACAGCGTCACAGACCAGAACGCGTTCACTGGAGGCAGGCCATTGGCCTCAAAGCGAAGCGTGTAACGCAAAGCGCTGTCCAGCGGCTTGAACTGGGAGTCCACATGGATGGCGGAGTAGGCGACGGGGTAGATGGCGTCCTGCGGGAGATTGGCGCCCAGGCCGATCAGGGCGATGATCGCGCGGCGGAGGTAACTCGTCCCATAGGTCCCCATCAACTCGTTCGCGTAGGTCCAGCCATTCACCAATGGCGTGATGGAGCGCTGCTTCGCCTTCATGTCGGCAAGAGTGTCGGGGGCCGCTCTCTTGAAGGCGTCTCGCACCAGCGCCGGGGCTGCGTTCAGGTCGAATGACTGGCCCGCCACGAGTCCTGCCCGCGCCAGGCGCGCGAGAATGGGGTAGTCATTGGCGTGCGCTGGATTCTGGCGCATCAGGTCCGCGCCATAGGCGAAGAACTCCTCGGGTGTCATCTTCTCTACGATGACCAACGGCTCTTCGCGGCTGATGTCATCGCCGTCTGACCCGACGGGCGGCGGCGGCGGCTTCCCGGCTGCATAGGCGGAGTAGGGAATGATCTGGAGGCCCTCCTGGAACTGGTGCACGAGGGCGTAGTCCGCTTCGCTCCCGTTGCACTGCGTTCGTCCGATGATCCAGACATACGGCGTTGGTGCGTCGATCCGTTGCAGGTTCAGTGCGGGGTTGACTGTCCCGTTCCAGCCGGGACCGACGACAACAAACTCCTGGGCTGCGGTACCCGTCGTGCGGGGGCCAGGGCAGCAGAAGACGTCCGTCCACATGTCGAGCATGGGCAGAAGGTAGTAGCGGTCATCGGACGCTGGGACCTTGATGACCATGGGCTCGTTCGTGAGGTCGAGCCACGCGCTCGAATAGAGCGTGTCGAAGTTGGGGCGCACCACGGTACGATCTTCCGGTCCCGGGAAGCGCGCGTTGTTCATGAACACGTTGGCTGGACCGCGCCAGGTGGGGAGGTCTATTTCCTTGACGTTCGTCATCTGCCGGCGCGTCACGTCCATCAACACGAGGGAATAGAGATAGGAATATCCCTCGCAGCCGATCTCATATGCTGTATCGAAATCCAAGTCAGCGCTCATTGTCATAGGCTCCTTTTCAATAAGGCCCGATGCTCCTGGATAGAGCCGAGGCCGCGTGGGTCAACAGGTTTGTCTATGTGGGTGAATCCAATGTGAGGCCGAAGAGGGCCCACATGGAGACTTGTGTCCGCGAACGCAGCGGCAGGGCGCTCAACGTCTCTGACTCAAGCGAGACCAGGGGTTCACCCCAGCGACGGTATCTGTAGGGCTGCAGTTGCTGTGAAGTGGAGGAGGGAAGCCACTTCTACTTTAGGTGCCAGCGCCTGGATATTGGACCTAGTGCTTACACTTGCCGGGCCTGGCCACGAACAGTGAAGGATTTTGCCATTGCGCAGGCCCATGCGCCTGATTCCGACCTGTCGTGACAAGTGCGATGATAGGGCCTCTTTCGTAGCTCCTGAGGTCAGGCTTTGAGTCAGGGCTGGCGCTCCCTCTCTCGGTCTCCCTTGCAGCAATCCTTGTCCTGCGGTCTTGCACAGAACCGCTAGAGGATTCTCGTGCCCTTGACGATGTCAACCGACCCTCACGAATCTCGAACGAGGTTGGAGGACAGGCAGGCACGGAGCCGACGGAAGAAGTGGCAGGGGCACTTCCCGTTCGGCTCTGTGTGCGCAGAAATCCTGAGTGCGAGAAGGCCCCGCCCAGGGACAAAGGTACGCCCCGTCTGTCGGGGCTGCAGCGCCGCTCTCTCATCCTCTGGGGTGAAAGGAGCGGCTGCCCGCTCACCCTGCGGCGGTGCATGGCAGTGGTGGGAGTGTCGCGCGGCCACTCGTGCAGCGAGGTCGCACGTGCGCTGGCGTGCGCCACCTCCACAGTCGTCTCCGCGGTCAATCGCTACCGGACGGGACGGCGTAAAGCCCTGTTGGACCGCAGGGCAGCCAATGGCGAGGCGAAGGTGGATGAGCGCTTCCTCGCCATTCTCTCGCGTGTGCTGGCGGGTACTCCCGAAGAGGTGGGCTGGTGCCGCCCGACGTGGACGCGGGAGTTGCTCGCGTGGAGATGGAGCGCCGGGGCCTGGCGCGGGTGTCGGTTGCCACCATGGGCCGTGCGCTTGCCACCCTCGGTGCGAGCCTGAAGGCGGCCAACCCCGTCGTGGGCTGCCCTTGGCCGGGCTGGAAGCGGCGCCGGCGTCTATTCGAGCTGCGGTGCCTGGAAGCATATGCCCGGTCCGAGGAGCCGGTCCTCTACGTGGACGAGGTGGACATCCATCTCAACCCGAAGGTGGGGCGCGACTGGTGCCTGCCCGGCCAGCGCCGAGTGGTACTCACGCCAGGCAACAACAAGAAGCGATACCTGGCTGGCGCCCTGGACTCGAAGACGGGCCGCCTCACCTGGGTGGAAGGCAAGTCGAAGGCCAGCTCACTCTTCATCCAACTGCTTTGGCGCATCGCCGGTGAGTACCCTGGCGCCCCACGAATTCACCTCATCCTGGACAACGCCTCCATCCACAGCAGCCAGAAGACGAGAAAGGCGCACGAGCAACTCGGCGGCCGGATTGTCCTCCACTTCCTGCCGCCTTACTGCCCGGACGCCAATCGCATTGAGCGCGTCTGGCTGGACCTCCACGCCAACGTCACTCGCAACCATCGCTGCCGCACCCTCCAGAAGCTCATGCGGCGCGTCCATTCCTACCTGCACGCTCGCAACGTCCAGCGGCGTGCCAGTCCTATCCTCCGCATGGTCCATCTGCGGCGCGCCGCCTGAGTGCGTGCGAAATTCGTGATCGGGCGTTTACGATATGGGAGGCGAGCAGGTCGTCGACTCTGGCGCCGCTTCACGGTGCATTTCACGCCCGTGCATGGCAGTTGGCTCAATCAGGCAGAGGTAGAGATTTCGCTGTTGTCCCGTCAGTGCCTGGGCAAGCGGCGAATCCCCACCCTCGACAAGCTCGACCGGGAAACTGACGCATGGGAGGGGTGGGCCAACCGCCAGCGGCTGCGAATCCGCTGGCGGTTCACTGTCCCAAAGGCCCGGGCAAGGTTCGGCTACGACCCGCCAGAATTCACCCGGTCAAAGGACTAGGACTGCTGAGCTTCACCGAGGTAACTGAAGCCTTTGTCGGAGACGAGGACAGGTCGGCAGCCCGGAAGGAAAGCGACGATTATTTATTGTCCGTGTATAAATACTTCCGACGCGAGGTTGGCGATCACCTGATGAGTGTGGCCCAACATGGGTACAAGGTAACTGAGCCCAACGGCGGTGGTCATTGGACTATGAAGATGGTCTTCGTAAACCAGGAGGTGGCTGATGCGATGCCACTTGAGATTGAATGTTCACACGGACTTTGAGATGGCCATCTCTGTCGTAGCTATGGCGAGATGTTGGCAATAGAGTACGCCAGCCTCTGAGTCTGTCCCAGTTCAGTGGCTCTCCCACATTTCGTGGAGAGAGCCCCGAGAAGGAAGCTGCGCATATTGCTGCTCTGCGGCTCGAACTCCAAGGGGAGTCCCTGGTCGTAGGTGGTGACAGGCGCCAGAACCAGGCTTCCCTGCTGGGTGAGTCTGGTTGGCAGCTCGCGTGTCTCTCTTTCACCTTCGAGGGGACGCTCACCTATTGCCGGAGAGCCAGTTCCGTGGCCCTCCGATGTGATGGAAGGGGGTTCGATGGCAGAGAAGCGAAAAGAAAGAGAATCGGCGGGAGCGGCGTAGGTTCAGCCCGGAGTTCAAGGCTGGAGCGGTAGAACTAGGGGCTGTCCCTGATCTCGTGTTCGGGAGTCGACCCGGCGTGCCGGACTATCTGGCACGTTGGGGCAGGGCCTCAATCGAGGAGGTTTTTCAACGAAAGTTCACGCCGTCACGACGACGGGAGGTAAGCCGCTCCACGTCGCGCTGACGCCCGGCCAGCAGCACGAATCCACAATGGCCGAAGAGCTTCTGGTGCACGCAGAGGGCGCCGCTTTCATCGCGGATACTGGCTATGACGGCGATCGCATTCGCGCCAACGTTCGAAACCCAGGATGAAGCCTGTCATCCATTCGAACCCGAGCCGCAAGCGGGCGTTGCCGTTACCCACCCCCCTTTACCGGCTGCGCTACCGGGTGGAGTGCTTCTTCCACGACCTCAAGCGCTTTCGTGCTGTCGCCACCCGCTATGACCAGACGGCAACCAACTACCTCGCCGTCCTGCACGTCGCATCCATGCTTCTCTGGCTGCGCTAATCAGGGACAGCCCCTAGACCATCACCTGCCACAGTCCTGCCACGATCATCCCGACGCTGCGCCCGGCGAACGAACCGATGCCATCTGGCCCGGAGCGAAGCACCACAAACTCATTCCGTCGTCGGCTCGGAATCTTCAGCGGACGCAAAGCACCTCCCTCGTAGACATCGATGCCTCCCAGGTGTGCCAGATAGAGCGTCGCGCCGTCTGCGGCGATGCCTGTGTAGTCGCGCTCCAGTTCAGGTGCCTGCACAGCCTGCCATTTGTTCGCGGCGCCAATCCACAGCGTCGTGTTGTCGCCAGCGATTGCGTATCGCCCCCTCGGCAGGCGGCATACGCAATTGAGGCTGGAGTTGCTGGTCAACGGCAGCTTGTGCCAGGTCTTGCCATCAAATCGCGCGCCATGGCCATCGGAGGTCACCGCGATCATGTCGGCGGCGGACGGGCCCGCGATGTCTTCGATGGTCACGTCTTCGCCATCGATGATGAGCTGGGGCAAAGCGGTGAACCGGTCACCGACAAGTTGGTAGACCTGTCCAACCGAACCGGCGCAGACGAGGTCCCTGCCGAGCAGCCGCAGTCGTCGCAATGGCCCCAGGTCCTCGACAGCGGGATTCAAGAAGCTCCGCTGAGACTGCTCGAGTTCCGCGGGCGAGGTCGCCCCACTCCAATCGAAGCGGATGACCGTCCCGTTCTCTCCAAGCACATACCCGGGCCCCTTTGCCGCCGCGTCGATTGATACGGCGGCGTCACCAGTGAAGCGGAACGCCAGCTCAAGGCCGTCACGCACGACGATGACGCGGCTTTGGGGGACATCGTCGTCACTGCCAACGGTGCACGCCAGTAGCATCGCGCCAGGCGCCGGGTTCGCGCCTTCCTGGATGTAGTCCTGGCGCTTCAATACCTTGGGAAACGGGGTCATCTCTCAATCCTAGGGGTTGTCCCGGATTAGCGCAGCCAAAGAAGCATGGATGCGACGTGCAGGACAGCGAGGTAGCACTTCGCTGTCTTGTCGTAGCGGGTGGCGACAGCCCGAAAGCGCTTGAGGTCGTGGAAGAAGCACTCCACCCGGTAGCGCAGCCGGTACAGGGCGCGGTCTAACGGCAACGCCCGCTTGCGGCTCGGGTTCGAATGGATGACAGGCTTCATCCTGGGTTTCGAACGTTGGCGCGAATGCGGTCGCCGTCATAGCCAGTATCCGCGATGAAAGCGGCGCCCTCTGCGTGCACCAGAAGCTCTTCGGCCATTGTGGATTCGTGCTGCTGGCCGGGCGTCAGCGCGACGTGGAGCGGCTTACCTCCCGCCGTCGTGACGGCGTGAACTTTCGTTGAAAAACCTCCTCGATTGAGGCCCTGCCCCAACGTGCCAGATAGTCCGGCACGCCGGGTCGACTCCCGAACACGAGATCAGGGACAGCCCCTAGCACTACGCGGTCACATCGAGCTTTCTCACAAGGCAAGAGCTCCGCAGGGCTTCCTGCCAGTGTCCAAGAGACTCTCCCGAGGGAAGTCGCTCGAAAGCCGAAGGACGTGACCAGATCGTATTATTCCGAACTCGGCAACCGCGTCATGGGTGCGCCAAGGCCCCCCTGGCGGTGCGTCAAGGCGAGTGAGCAAAGCGCGCGAGGTCGTCGATTTCTTGGGCCGGCGATGCAGAGGGATCTGCTGGGATACCGTCCCAAGGTCCACCCACTCGAACTCCCCTGGCCGCAGGTAGATGGCGGAGGTGAGCGCCAGGCCGAGCTGGGCGCCTGCTGCCCTCATGCCTACAGACCGCGCCCCGGGCTGAGCCCACTCAGCCTTCCCTCGCCGCAGGAAGGCTGAGCTATCCTCTCAGTTGAAGATTCTCCTCGGACAACGCATGGACAGCCGAACGAGCTAGCTCCGAGGAAAATCGAAAGTGAGGGGATGCTTCAGGCGCGCGGCCCCAGGCCGTACTCCATCTTCTCGGTTCGTCCTGGACTCTGACCCTATCAGCCGACGCATGAATGAGAGGCAACGCGGAGCGTCCGTCATGTCGGACACCAGACCTGCCACCTCTCCTGTGTCCACTGACACGAATCACGTCCAACTCGCTCGCGGCGGCGGCAGTGTCCGCGACGCACGTTTTGACCAATCGTGGACACTCCGATCAACCAGCGGCCGCGCATTGGGAGGAATTGCCTCCACTGCCCCCGCAGGGAATGCATGACGCGTGGGAACATAAACACGAACGACCGAGAGATTTTTTGGGACGCGTGATGGCGCAGTCCCTCTTCTCGTCCGAGCTCCCAGCGGAATTCCCGATGGGGTGACTCATGTACGGAAAGGAAGACACACCGTGAAATCCACACTGCTGTCTCTCGGAGTCGCGCTTCTGGCTGCTGCAACGCTGCTGGCGCCGACGTTGGCGTCCGCGGAAGACTCGTGCGAGGCGGCCCAGAAGCAGGTTCAAGACTGGGTCAATGCCCATGCAGGAAATCTTCCGACAGAGCTGAAGGACCTGAGCCACCTTCCAATGGCTTATCGAAAGGCCGTCGTCGCGGAGCTTTCGCCTGTCCAAAAGGCGTCGCTGTGGCGTGAGCATCTCAACCAGTACGCCGCCTCCCATCCGAACCTCTCCAAGCCGCAAGCCGCGGCCTTGAAGTCGGCGCTCGCGCTGCTCACTCCCGAGCTCTTCACCCAGGAGGAACATCCTAGCCTCGCCCTCATTGGAGCGCAGATCCGGGATGTCTTTGGAGCAGAGGAAGCCATCGCCATCGTGGCCACGCTGGGGCCCGTGGAAGCACCCGCGGATGCTCCGCCAGCATTGGCGCCGCTGTGCCAGTGCAGCAGGGTTAGTCAATACTGTGGGAGCAACACTTGCCGAGCCTACTCATGCACGATGCAGACAAGTGGATGCGGGACTTTCTATCAATTTCGCTGTGACGGCCTCTGTGGATGACGTGAGGACACGGCCAACCTAGCTCCAACGCCCATCTCTCGAAGTTTGCTTTCAAATGAGCAAGCGCGACGGTTCATCGTCGCGCATGCTTTCCAGCCGGGCGAAGCAATCCAGTCGATGACGTGCATCCTCCAGGGACCTCGGCGGCTCAGGGCACAACTACCCCCACTGGCGGCGTCTCCTGCCGTCGCCAGCATCCGAGGGCGCGTTTGTCTAGAGCAGTGGATGCCCGAGGAAAATCCGCGCCACCCGACGAAATCGTGAGTACCCGGTAAATGCCAGCAGCGATTCGCTCTCTTGGTTAACAGCCACGAGGGTCCGAGCCGGCTTCAAAAGGCTCCGAGCCGACCTGGAGACCGGGAAACGATGCAACCCTGGAAGGTGCGACATCGAAAGCCCCGGATTCTCAGAATGAGGCCGACCCAGTGGTTAACAGTTCTGTTAACCACTCTCGGCCTCTCTCTCCCCAAAATGGGCGAAAGAGCGCTCCAGAGAGCCCAACCGGCGGTGGAAAAGAGGGGGCGTCTCGCTCTGCAGGGTGGAGAGCTGAGAGCGCCCTCTTCAGCACCGCGAGCCAAAATCCCTTGAGATTCAGGGGCTCAAGCACGAAGGCCCTGCGATTTTCATCGCGAGGCCCGTGTTAAACAAGAAGGCCCTGCCAGTTGGCAGGGCCCTTCGTTCAGCTCCTCGGGGTGCAGGCGGAACCAGCGGGCGATGAGCATTACCTCTTGCGCTTCGTGTGCACGGAAGCCCAGCGTCTCCGGCTCGGGCCGCTCGAGGATTTCACGGGCCTTCGCTTCCAGCGCCTGCTGCTGCTCGAGCGTGACGGGCGCGGGCAGCTCCGCGCGCACGCTGCCCCGGCGCACCACGTAGACGCGGTCATCGCCGCCATGGCCGGGCACCGTGTAGACGAAAGAGAGGCGTTTGAGCATCTGGCTCAGTTCCACCACCCAGCAGCGCATCAGCTCCAGCCGCTCCGCCCTGTCCCGCAGCTCCGCGGCGTATTCAAACTGGAGCCTGCGGGCCGCCAGCGCCATGCGCTCACGCAGCAGCGTCAGCGGCGTGTCGGACGTCCCTTCGAGGAAGGCGCGGGCCTGGGCGACGCGCGCGTCGTACTCCGCGCGAGTACAGCCGCCGGCGCAGGGCGCCAGGCAGCGCGAGAGCTGCCCGCGCATGCACAACGGCTCCTGCTTCAGTGGGAAGAGCTGGCCCTGGTCCGCCAGTCGCATGGGCGTGTCCGCCGCGCAGTCGCGCAGCTCCAGCAAGTCACTCACCGCGCGCACCACTTCGGACATGGCGCTCCGTCCGTGGAAGGGCCCGTAGTAGTCGCCGCTCTCGCTGCTGGCGCGACTCACCACGCGCAGCCGGGGGACGGGCTCGCGCGTCAGATGGATGAAGCAGTGGCCCCGGTCCCGCTTGTGCTCCACGTTGTAGAGGGGGCGCTGTGACTTGATGAGGCGGAACTCGTGCAACAGCGCGGCGAACTCGCTGGGCGTGTACTCCCAGACGATGCGGTGCGCGTGGGCGATGATTTCCGCCGCCTTCTCGTGCGCTTCCGCGCGGAAGTACGACAAGAGCCGCGTGCGCACCCGCACGGACTTGCCCACGTAGAGCACTTCGTCCGAAGGCCCCAGCATCCGGTAGATGCCTGGGCGATTCTCGGCGTGCTCGCGCACGTGGGTGAAGAGGGCGGCGACGCGGGATTCCATGAGACGGGAGCGGAGGCCCGCACCGTAACCGGCGAGGGCCGTCGCTTCCATGCCCCGGACCTGTCCGGCTCCTCTGTGCGCAGAAGCTGCTCGGAGAGGTGCCTGCCGGACGTCGCCTCTGGAGGGCAAGCGGTTCGACAAGCGGGGGCGCAGGGCGGCGGCCTCGGGTGAAGGCCGAGCGCCCTGGCCCGCGGTGAAGCGCGGCTACGCCGGCTCGATGAAGTTCAGCCGGTAGCCGTCCGGGTCGGTGACGATGAGCTCCCGGGTGTACCAGGGCTGCACCGTGGGGCCGTCCACGGCGGCGCCCTGGGCCTGGGCCCGCAGGAGCACCTCGTCCAGGCTGTGGGGCGCCTCGGCGCGGAGGCCGACGAGCACCCCTGTGCCGCGACGGCCTTCCAGCTTCAGCTGCGGCGGCGGGGTGACCAGGTACACGTCCAGGGCCTCCGCCCACCGGAGGTGGACGAAGGGGGGCTCGGCGCTCACGCGCGTGAAGCCCAGCGCCTCATAGAAGGCCACTGAGCGCGCGCTGTCCGTGACGAGCAGCTTGACGAAGGCCGCCGTCACTTCGCGAGGCCTTCCGCCTTCAGGGCCTCCTGCACGGAGGGCCGGTCCGCCACGCGGGCGTGATAGGCGCGCAGCGCGGGGAAGGGCTCCAGGTCCACCTTGGTGTGCCCGGCCCAGTTGAGCGTCGTGAAGAGGTACGCGTCCGCCACGGTGAACTGGTCGCCCAGCAGGAACGCCTGCTTCGCCACCACCGCCTCCAGCAGGCCCAGGCGCTGCGCGAGCCGCTCACGCGTCAGCCGCTTGACGTCATCCGGGAACGCCGGGTTGAAGAGGGGGCTGAAGCCCTTGTGAATCTCGGTGGAGATGAAGTTGAGCATCTCCTGGAGGCGGTAGCGCTCCAGCGTGCCGTTGGCCGGGGCCAGCTTCTTGTCGGGGACCTGGTCGGCGAGGAACTGGACGATGGCGGGGCCCTCGGTCAGCAGGCTGCCGTCATCCAACTGGAGCGCCGGGACATAGCCCTTGGGGTTGATGGCGTGGAAGTCCTCGCCCGCCGCCGTCTTCTTGGCGCGGATGTCCACCTTCTCGGTGGTGAAGGAGAAGCCGCCCTCACGCAGGATGATGTGGGGCGACAGCGAACAGGCGCCAGGGGAGTAGAAGAGTTTCATGGCGCAGATTCCTGCACGACTCCGGCGCCGTTCGCCATGAATTCGGATGCAGGTCGGGCTGCCCCCTGGGTCGGTCCAGCCCAGGTGACCCGCAGGCACTGCGAGTGATAGGGATTAGTGACGGTCGGCACCGGTCCGGGGAGCCCGCCGACCGCGTCCCCTCAGCGCATGCCCGGCCCCGCGGGCCTGTCCGGATACCTGAACCTATGCGTCTCAAGCAGTCTTTCCTGCTCCCCCTCGCGGTCCTGTCCCTGGGCGTGCTGCCGGCGTGCTCGGACGATGGTGACGACCAACCTCCTGGCAATGACGCCGGCACCGATGCGGGCACCCACGCGGGAACGGATTCCGGCACGGACGCGGGCGACGACAACCCGGGGCCCAGCACCGAGCCCGGGACCTGTCCTTCCAACGCGCTGCTCTGCGAGTTGTTCGACAGCGGCAACGACACCAACGGCTGGAGCGCCAGCGCGGAGAACGCCTCCCTCCAGGTGGACAGCACGCGGACCCGCAACGGCCCGGGCGCGCTGCACGTCCTCACCGAGGATGGACACGACGAGCGGCAGCGTCCTGGCAAGGCCATCGCGCAGTGGCAGAAGAGCATCCCGGCTTTCGAGACCCGGCTCTTCGTGCGCGCGCACGTCTACATGCGCTCGCTGCCGGGAGTGTTCGGGCAGATGGGCACCTTCTTCGTGCTGTCCAACTTCGGCGCGGACTTTGGTGGCTTCGAACTCCAGGTCATGCAGGACAGCGGCTTCGCGCTG
Organism: Myxococcus sp. AB036A; assembly: GCF_006547355.1. NCBI lineage: Bacteria > Pseudomonadati > Myxococcota > Myxococcia > Myxococcales > Myxococcaceae > Myxococcus > Myxococcus sp. AB036A. The sequence continues at coordinate 30,081 of NZ_VHLC01000055.1, forward strand.
GATGACTGGTCCTTCCGCGAAGGGCAGGGATGGAACCGCCAGCCCGAGCCCGTCCGGCTGGGCATGGAGGCGGGGCGCTGGGTGTGCCTGGAGTGGGAGGTCCGCCGCGACAGCCCGTCGAGCACGCACGGCAACACCCGCGTCTATGTGGACGGCACGCTGGCGCACGACTTCACCAACATCGGTATGCGCGCCTTCAACAACTTCTCCGTGGGCTACGGCTTCGTCCACCCGCTGGGAGCGTCCGGCTCCGAGACGTGGATTGACAACGTCGTGGTGAGCACGCAGCGCGTCGGCTGCGACTAGGGCGTCCGCACGAAGTTCCGTGGCAAGAGGAACGGGCACGGCCATGCGGCCCTCAGGACGGGCTGTCTGGCTGTGCGTTTCAATGCTGCGAGATTGCGAGGGAGGCCCGTCGTCAATTCACGGACGCGGGAGGGTCTGCTGCATCTGCCGGCTGCGGTATTGGATGCGTTGATTGAGCGCTTCCTGGCGCTCGGGCGATTCGTCGCGCGAGTACAGCGCCAGCCCGAAGTATCGCTTCTCTGGCGCATCGGTTCCCCCAATCCGCCACCCGAATGCTTGTTGCCGGTCGGTGCGATAGTCTGAAAACGCGCTCGTTACCGAGAGCCGCTCGAAGTCATCACGCGCCCCCATTCCCTCGCCATACACGATGCAGGGATATTCGGTGCAGTCGATGCTGGAGACAGAGGCATCTTCGAATCCAGCCTGGGCGAGCGCTTTCCCGATGGACTCCACCAGTGCTGCTTCCTGGAATCTCGCGTCGAGGGAAGCGGGGACGGGCACCGGTTCGCCTTGGTCGAGTGTTCGGAGTTCTCGCTCCATCCGGAGCTTCTCCTCCAGGCTGGCGACCTGTGCCTGCCTTTCTGATTCGAGCTGGGCCGTCGCTCCAGGCGCGGCGTGGGGTGGGAGCGGTGCTGGAGTGACGGGCGAAGGCGGGTGAGGGGCCTTGCTCCGGACGGCGGGAGTGGATGGGCCTGGAGTGGGTGACTGCCTGGTGGCGACAGCATTCAGTGATGCTGAGTGCTCCATGGGAGATGGAGTCGCATCTGGCTTGATTTGCCAGACGCCGATGCCGCCGCAGACCACACCCAGCAGGAACGTGATGATGAGCCGCATGCGAGTGACGTGCCCTCCATGGCATGGGGGCGCCAGCGCCCACGTGAGACCGCTATACCTCCTCGCCTGATGGGATGGGAGATGGTGACGCAATCGTGCCAGCGGGGACACGACGCTTGGTAGGTGTTGAGCGTCTGATTGTGGTGAGGGCAGTGTTTGTGTGGCCTGGACGGTGTTGGGATTCGGGACACGGGGCATGCTTCGCCAGCGCTTCGGTTGAAGCGGGAACGCCACCCCGGAGGCCTGGGCGAGCGGCCAGGCGAGCGTCCGTTGGGGCGCGGCGTGTCCATGTGCATCGTTCCTGCTCGGACATGGCGGTGGCGCCGGAAAGGAACGAGGACACATGGCGACGGGGACATTGCGCCGGCCCGACCTCCATCGGGTGGCTCGGGCGGGGCAGGGCGCGAGCCGGAGCGGTGTGGAGTGGGCGGCCCGCGTGGGCTACGCCGCGCGTGCGGCGGTCTACGCGGTGATTGGGGTGCTGGCGTTGATGCTGGCCGCGGGTGAAGGAGGCCAGGCGACGGATACCCATGGCGCCGTGGAGGAGGTGGCGCGCCAACCCTTCGGCTCGGTGCTGCTGGCGCTGCTGGGGGTGGGACTCGTCGCCTTCGCGCTGTGGCGCTTCGCCCAGGCCGCCTGGGACTTGGAAGACAAAGGCCGCTCCGCAAAGGGCATCGCGGCGCGCGTGGGCATGGCGGGCAGCGGCGTGATTCACGCCAGCCTCGCGCTCACGGCCTTCAACCTCCTTCGCGGCCGAGGTGGCGGTGGTGGCGGCGGCAACCAGGGGCTCACCGCCAAGCTGCTGTCCCAGCCCTTTGGTCAGGTCCTGGTCGTCATGGTGGGCCTGTCGGTGATGGCGTTCGCCGGGTACCAGCTCTACCAGTCCTGGAAGGGACACATGTTGGCGGAGCTGAGTCTGTCCGGACTGGCCGCGCGCCGGCGGACCTGGGTGGAGCGCATCTGCAAGGCCGGTGTCGCGGCACGCGGCGTGGTGTTCCTGCTGGTGGGTTGGTTCTTCATCCAGGCGGCGCTGCGCGCGGACCCGGGAGAGGCGGGCGGCCTGGGTGAAGCGCTGGGCACGTTGGCGCGCCAGCCCTTCGGACCCTGGCTTCTGGGTCTGGTGGCGTTGGGGCTGGTGGCCTATGCCATCTACCAACTGTGCGTGGCGCGCTACCGGCGCATCCCCACGCCGTGATGCGGCCCTACATGCGGCGCTGCATTTGGGGCACGGCTGAGGTGAGCAGGGCCTCGGGAGCGACCTGGCCCTGCGCGCCGACCAGCGCGGGGTAGACGTCGATGGGCGCCGCGCAGCCCACCACGAAGTCCGCGGCTTCGCGCAGCTTCGCCAGCGCGAAGTCCGTGCAGTGGATGGTGATGACGGGCAGGAGGCCGGGCTCGCTGAGCCACCTCACGCCGTCCGACAAGTCGTGGGCGCTCACGAAGCGTTGCACCCTGTCGCGCAGCTTGCGGCTCTCGTCCAACGCCGCCGCGAGCCCGCTGCGCCGGTCCCGCTGTGGCGCCGGGACGTAGGGCTCCGAGTCGTCCTCGCGCGGCATGATGATGCTCTCAATCCACATCGGAGCGCCTCCTGACGGAACGACCGGCGCGGCCATGACGAGCAACCCACCCACGCCCGCTTGGACGCCGAACCGGGACGGCATATTGCACATGTTCGGCGAACCCCGATTCACTGATGACGCCAAGTCCTTCCCGAAAAGCGTCAGGGTGTAAGAAATCGGAGGAAGGGCCGGGTGTCACCCCGTGGGCCGCGCCCCGCATGTGTCCACAAGTGGATGTCGTACGCGCCCCGCGGAACGGGGTGGCGCCTGCCCTACCGTGGCAAATCCACCACGAAGGCGGCGCCGCCTCCGGGCGCTTCCTCCACGTGGACGCGGCCGCCGTGCGCGTCGATGATTTGCCGGACGATGTGGAGCCCCAGCCCCAGGCCGCCGCGCCGCTGGGCGTTGTCGCCCTGGGTGAAGCGCTCGAAGACGCGATCCCGGTCCGAGGCGGGAATGCCCGGCCCGCTGTCCTGCACCACCAGCCGGAGCCTGTCAGGGGCGTGCGTCAGCGACACCTTCACCGGCTTGCCCGTGCCGTAGCGGAAGGCGTTGGTGAGCAGGTTGCTCACCACCTGCTCCATGCGCAGCCGGTCGAAGCGGCACGGGGCCGGCGCGTCCACGTGCGAGTCCAGGCGCACGCCCGCCAGGCGGGCCTCCTCGGCGAAGCGGGAGACGACGTCCGACACCACGCTTGCCAGGTCTCCATCGGCGAACTGGAAGTCCAGCTTCCCCGTCTGGATGCGGCTGACGTCCAGCAGGTTGTCCACCAGCGCGCCCAGCCTGCGCAACTGGCGCTCCGTGTTGTCCAGCTTCGCGGCGACCTTCTCCGAGCCGAGCGTCGCGCCAGGCGTGGAGGCGCCCAGGCGCCGCAGCAACTGCAACTGGAGGCGCAGGGACGTCAGCGGCGTGCGCAGCTCGTGGCTGGCCATGGAGAGGAAGTCGTCCCGCGTGCGCACCGCCTGTTGCAGCGCGGCCTCCGTCTCCTTCAGCGCGGTGATGTCCAGGATGGCCCCGCGCACCACCACGACGTGGCCCGTGGCATCGCGAATCACCGTCGCCCGGCTGGTGAGCCAGTGCCAGCTCCCGTCCGGCCAGCAGGTGCGGAAGGTGGACGTGTAGGCGTCCACGTGCCGGGTGAAGAGCGCGGCGACCTGGGCCTCCACCTCCGCGCGGTCCTCCGGGTGGATGGAGGCGAGGAACTTCTCGTGCGTCCACTCCGCCTGCGGCTGTGCGTAGCCGTAGAGCCGGTCATGCGCCTCGGAGCGGAACACCTGGCCGGTGACGAGGTTCGTCTCCCAGACGGCCATCTGCGCGGAGTCGAGCGCCACCTGGAAGCGCTCGCCCAACTGGCGGAAGCGCTCCTCGGTGCGCGCCACTTCGTTCTCCGCGTGCTGGCGCTGGGTGATGTCCGTGGCCAGCACCCACGTCTCGTCACCCACCACGCGGACCGTCACCTCCAGCCAGGTCCGCGACGGCAGCTCCGCCAGGAAGCGGCCGCCCTCGCGCGTGGTCAGCGCCGTCATCAGCCGTTCGTGCAGCACCGTGCCCGAAAGCTCGGGCTGCGCAAGCCAGGGCTCCTGGCCGCGCACCTGCTCGGCCGACACACCCAACAGGGCGGCGGCGTGCGTGTTCAGCTCGCGGACACGGCCGTGGGCGTCGAGCGTGAAGAAGGCCTCGCCCATCATCTCCTGCAGCACACACAACCGGGCCTCGGCGGACAGGCCGACTTCGTCGGCGGCGTGAGCAGGCAGCTCGGTGGTGACTGCGGGGGGCGGCTCCGAGGGACGACCGGGCTCGGAAGACGGAGCGAGTCTCATGGGGGCCGGGAAGGTCTCCCGGCCATCCGGAGGCGTCAAGCCGCCCGGCGTGGCGCTCGCGGGGTCTCCTGGTGAGTCAGGAGGCTCACGGCGCCGGTCCCTGCGCCCCCGTTTCCGGCCCCCCCCAGGCCGCCCCGACTCGCCCATGCGCGCTCAGCCTCCGTTCGCTGCCGCCGTGGGGTCCACCAGGGGTTCAGGCATGACCCAGAGCGCCGTGGGCTGAAGATAGGCCGCGTCGAATGCGAAGAGAATGCCCGTCCAGCGGTCCCAGAAGATGGCCCAGTTGTACTCAGTGGGCGGCGAGGTGAGCGGGTTGCCGTCGCGGTCCGGCCGGCTGTAGGCGAAGTCCGCGTACGTCCACGTCATCGTCCCGAAGTCCGTGGTCAGCAGCGGGGTGATGGCGCGCAGCAGTTCGACGCGCGAGACCTCGTCCGGGCGCTGAACGGCGGGGGAGAAGACAGGCTGGGCCATGTCGTGCTGCTCACGCCAGGCGATGTAGTTGTTTCCCATGGCGATCAGCGCGTCACGCGCGGCCGGCGTGGGCGCCAGGCGGGCCTCTTCGTAGAGCGCGAAGGCCGCCACCAGCAGGCTCTTCCAGTGCATGCCAGGGAAGAGGGTGTCGAACTCGAACGGGCGCGGCGTGTCGAAGGCGTGCGCGAGCGCGTAGTCATACGCCTGACGGGACTGGGTGGGCACGGCGCCCACCAGCGTGAACTCCGTGAGCACGCGCTCGGGCGTCACCACGCCGGCCCCCGCGCGCCAGTCCATGTAGAGGCGCCCCGAGCCGCCAATGTCCGTGAAGATGGCGAGGTTGCTCTCGTTCAGCGTGTGCTCCAGCGTGTCCACGATGCGCTCCGCCTTGTCGAGCGGGAGCACGCCTGGCGCGCTCGCGTAGAGCGCGGCGAAGCGCGCCGTGGTGGTGAGCAACGTGCGCGCGTCCAGCAGGGCCGCGCCATTGAGCGCCGTGGTGAGCGAGGCGAGCGACGCCGCCACGTCGAAGGGCAGGCCCGATAGCACCAGTTGCAGGCCCAGTTGCTGGACGGAGAGATGCAGGGCGCCCGTGAGGCCCACGCGTCCCAGCGCCTGCTGAAGCGACAGGGACGGCTGGACGCGGGCGGCGCGGATGACGCTGCGGGCCAGTGATGCGCCGAGAAGGCCTTCGCCGCCGGTGCGAGAGGCATGCGGCGCGAAGACGAACCAGTTGGGCCGCACGGCGCTGGTGCCACCCGGGGTGAGGGTGGGGTCCAGCAGCCCGCCGACTTCATAGGCCAGTTCGATGTAGCCCGCGGTGATGCGGTTGTTGTCCTCCAGCGGCGTGGTTTGGGCGTGGGACGTCGAGGCCAGCAGCACGCTCGCGACGAGCAGCGCGCTTGGCAGGCCCAGGGGGATGGGGCGGGATGGGGTGAGGTGCATGAGAGAGGGAAGTAGCCACGCCCATGCGCCTTCCAATCCATTCCTCCACGCGCACACGTCAAGCGTCCAACAGCAGACGCTCTCGCGGCTCACCTCACGGGCAGGGGCCGCAATCCTGTGCGCAACTGTCGTACCGGTCCAAGGTGCCACACTGCTCCGTGGCCTGACATACGCTGTCTCCACACACATTCACATTCGTGGGGGACAGCCGTGTGGTGATGGGGCGGTAGGTGACACCGCCGAGCGTGCACGACTCGTAGTAGAGGCCGCTCGAGTCCAGCGCGCAGTGGGACGTGCAGGCGCCCACGTACACCATGGGGGCGCAGGGCACGAGCGTCTCCGTGCCATCGTGGAGCAGGCCCGCGCAGGCGCGCGAGGTGCTCTCCTGGGCGCTCAGCGGAGCGCGCTCCGCGCCCACGTGGATGCCTTCGGCGTTGAAGAGGTTGCCGAAGAAACACGACTCCTGCCGGGAATGCGTGGCGAGCTCCTGCGCCGTGTAGGGAATGACGGCGCCAGCGCCGTCCAGGCCGAGGATGGAGATGAGCAGCTCCTCTCCCAGCCGGTTGGCGTGGGCCGCCAGGCACGCGGAGACGACCTGCTGTTCGGCCAGCGTGGCCGGGCTTCCGCTGGCCCAGTCCGGCGCCAGCCCCAGGCCGCCTTCCCACGTGTACGACTGCTCCATCGTGGGCTCTGTGTAGGTGCGCGTCTGCCCCGCGGGCACGGCGCAGCGGACCACGTAGCGCATCGCCATGTCGGCCAGTGAGGGATTGGCCTGGAACCAGGTGTTGAAGGCTTCCGACGACAGGCCATTGAAGGACAGCCCGTTGAATGACAGGCCATTGAAGGACAGCCCGTTGAATGACAGGCCATTGAAGGACAGCCCGTTGAACGACTCCTGCGGCTGCGTCAGCGCGCCGGTCGGGGACGCGGTGTCTGGCAGCGGCGGCTCGCAGCCCGCAATGCCAAGCATCGTCAGGGCGAGCATCGGAAACGTCTTCGGAAGCAGTGTCTTTTTCATCGACTCCCCAGTGGGTCCAGGTCGCCGGACGGCTCGCGGTGCAAGTGTCCGGGCGGGGCCACCCCGAGGAGTGCGGGCAGGGTGAAGGGTGGCCGGCGCGAAAAATTGCACCAGGGATGCGTGCGGGCAACCCGTACCCGCGGGCAATGTTTGCGGTCGCGGACAGTCGAGGCGTGCTGGAGGTGGGCACGGGGGTCACACCGGCGGTGCCTCCCGGGGCGAGGGTGCCGTGGCGTTGTGGACGCGTCCGCGCGCGAGCGTCTCGTGCCGGATGCTGCCTGTGTTGAGGCCCGGAGCATGTGCCCGTCACGCATGGGCGGTGTTCGTTCCGCGTGGTGTCATCTCTTCAGCGGGAACGGGCATCGCAGGAGCGTGCGATGGGTGATGTGTCCTCGAGAAGGCTGGCAGGCTCCGCGGCGGGCATGCTGAGGGCACTGCCCGGCCAGGAGTCCCAGCCGGCCTCCGCGACGCCACCCGAGGGCTCCGTGGCGCTGGTCTTCACCGACGTCCAGGGCTCCACGCGGCTGTGGGAGCGTTGTGGCGCGGGCATGCGTGACGCGCTGGAGGTGCATGACCGCGTCCTGCGCTCCCTGCTGGTCGGCAGCACCGGCTACGAGGTGAAGACGCAGGGGGACTCCTTCATGATTGCGTTCCCCTCGGTGCTGGAGGCGCTGACGTGGTGCCTGGAGGCGCAGGACGTGCTGCTGCGCGCGCCCTGGCCGCTGGACATCCTCTCCCAGCCCGAGGCCGCCGAAGAGGTGGGGCCCGGAGGACTGTTGTTCCGGGGCCTGCGGGTCCGCATGGGCGTGCACGTGGGCGAGCCGGAGTGCCGCGTGGACGCGCGCTCCGGCCGGACGGACTACCTGGGCCGCATGGTGAACGTGGCGGCGCGCGTGGCGGCTGCGGGCCATGGAGGTCAGGTCCTGGTGAGTGGCGGTGCCTGGGCGCAGGCCGCGCAGGCGTTGGAGCCGCTGGGCCGGCCTGCGGTGCGTCCCCTGGGCGCGTTCCGATTGAAGGGCATCGATGATGCCGTGGCCCTGGTGGAGGTGCTGCCCGCGCACCTGTCGGAGCGGCGCTTCGGAGTTCCACGTGCGCCGAGAGATCGCCAGGGGAACGTGCCCGTGCTCCAAGAGGGACTGGTGGGGCGAGGCACCGAACTCGGGCAGCTCCGCCGCTGGCTCTCGGATGGCGCGCGGCTCGTCACGCTGCTGGGGCCGGGAGGCATGGGCAAGACCCGGCTGGCCACGTCCTTTGGTGCGCTGGAGCTGGAGTCCGGGGAATGGGAGGGCGGGGTGTGGCTGTGTGAGCTGGCCGAGGCCCAGACCGCGGAGGCGCTCTGCCTGTCGGTGGGCCATGCACTGGGAATCCCCCTGCGCGCGGACGGTGACCCGACCGAGCCGGCGGAGCGGCTGGGGCGCGCGCTGAACGACTGTGGCGACGTGCTGCTCATCCTCGACAACCTGGAGCAGGCCGTGCAGCACCTGCCCGCCACGTTGGGGCGCTGGCTCCAACTGGCGCCTCGCGCGCGCTTCCTGGCGACGTCGCGCGAGGCGCTGGGCCTTCCCGGTGAGCGACTGCTGGACCTGGCGCCGCTCTCGGTGCCGGAGGAAGGCGAGTCCCGGCTGGAGGAACTGGTCCGGTCGGACGCGGTGCGCATGTTCGCGCAGCGGGCGCGGGAAGCCCGAGGCTACTTCGAGCTGACGGCCGGCGAGGCGCCGATGGTCGCGGACATCGTACGGCAGTTGGATGGAATCGCCCTGGCCATCGAGCTGGCCGCCGCGCGCATGGCGCTGTTGAGCGTGAGCCAGCTTCGGGAGCGGCTCACGCGTCGCTTCGAGCTCCTGCGCACGGGACGGCGTGATGGCCGCGCGCGGCAGGCGACGCTGCGAGGCGCCATCGACTGGTCCTGGAACCTGCTGGAGCCGGAGGAGCGGACCGCGCTGGCGCGCTGCTCGGTGTTCCGTGGCGGTTTCACGCTGGAGGCGGCGGAAGCGGTGCTGGGGCTGCCTGCGGACGGGCCCGCCGTGCTGGACGTGCTCCAGTCGCTGCGCGTCAAGTCGCTCTTGCGCGTGCTGGAGGCGGAGCTGCCCGGCGGTGACTCCCGGCTGGGCCAGTACGAGAGCATCCGTCAGTACGCCGCGGCGCGGCTGGCCGAAGAGGGCGTGGACAATGCGGCCGCGTTGGCGGAGCGGCACGCGGATTGGTACCTGTCGCTGGCCCACGGCCTGCGCGCGCAGGTGCGCAGCCAGGGCGGCGCGGAGGCCTTGCAGCGGCTGGCGCTGGAGCGGGAGAACCTCCTGGCGGCGTGTGACAACGCCCTGGCCGTGACGCCCGCGACGTCACGTTCGGTGGAGCGGGCGCTGGAGGCGTTGGTGGCGCTGGAGCCGGAGGTGGTGACGCGCGGCCCGGTGCGCCTGTTGCTCGAGCGGCTGGACGCGGCGCTGGCGCTGACGGACCGGGTGATGGGCGCGCCCAGGCTGGTGGCCGAGGCCGTGGCGGTGCGTGGCCGCGTGTTCCTGGAGGCGGGCGACCTGGTGTCGGCCCGCAGGGATTTGGAGTGCGCACGCGCATCACTGAGGACGCTGGGCGCGGTGGCGGGCGAGAAGCGCGTGCTGGTGGACCTGTCGATTGTGGCCCGTCACGAAGGTGAGCTGTCCCAGGCCTGGGCGCTGGTGCGCGAGGCGCGCCTGTTGTCGTCGGAGGGCGACCGCTGGCTGGACGCCTACACCGTGGGCAACCTGGGGCTGGTGGAGCAGGCCCGCTGCGGCGCGGAGTCGGCCATTCCCCACCTGCGCGCGGCGCAGGCGCTCTTCCACGGCGTGGGCGACGTGACGTTCGAGGTGGGCTTCCTGTCCAACTGCGCGGTGGCCATCGGGGAGATGGGGCGCACGCGCGAGGCGATGAGCCTGCTGGAGGATGCGATGGCGCGCTCGGCCAGTGTGGGAGACCGGGCGGGGCATGCGCTGGCTCGCCTCAACCTGGGCTGCTACCTGCTGGAGGAAGGGCGCCCGCAGGAGGCGCGCGAGCACCTGCTTGCCGCTGCGCGCATTGGCCGGCAGCTGGGGCAGCGGCTGCTGGAGGGCACCGCGCTGGGCGAGTTGGGGCGCGCGGAGCTGGCCCTGGGGTCGTGGAGCGAAGCCTGGGCGCGGCTGTCGGAGGCGGTGTCCGGCCTGGGGCGCGTGTCGCGCGGGCAGGTGCTGCGCTTCGCGGTGTACCGGGCCGTGGTGGAGGCGTGCGTGGGAGACGCAGCGGCGGCGGAGGCGAGCTTCGTCGTGCTGGAGGGCGCGCCGGAGCTGCGAGACGACCCGGTGCTGCGCGAGCTGGCCGCGCTGCTTCGCGCGGCGGTGGACCTGGCGGAGGCACGAGCGGCCCGGGACGACGTCGCGCGGGCGCAGCGGGCCTTCGAGTCGGTGCGCCGGCGCATCGCGCGGGCCCGGAGCGCCCCGCCAGAGGCCGCCTCTTCGGACCTGCGTGGCGCGCTGGGCTTTCTGGAGGAAGCCCTGTGGCGGCTCACCTCGGAGCCCGAGGACGTGGAGGCCCTGGAGGTGGAGGGCAGGGGCGCCCCTGTCTGCGCCGGGGCTGCTTGACGCCCCTGAAACGGCTGTGCTTCAAGCGGCGCTTCCATGCCCGAAGCGCGCGTCACCTTCGTCTCCGTCGCCACGCGTGAGTTCCGTCCATGAGGCCCGCCCTGCCCGAGCGGCTGCGGCGCATCCTGGACACGGTTGCATCGTTCATCGTGGCGAACGCGGGCCCGTTGGGGGCCGCCGGGGTGGGGCTGTTGGCGTTCCTGGCCATCTACGGTCCAGCGGCGCTGAATCCCACCCGCCTGGCCTGGCTCATCCGTGACGACTTCAGCCAGCACCTGCTGGGCTGGTTGTTCTTCCGCAACGAGCCGCTCCGCTTCCCGCTGGGCGCCATCGACGGCTACCTGCATCCGCTCGGGACGACGCTCGGCTATATGGACGCCATCCCCTGGGTGGCGCTGCTGCTGCGGCCGTTCTCCAGCCTGCTGCCCGCCGACTTCCAGTACATCGGTCCGTGGATGTGCATGTGCCTGATGCTGCAGGGCGCCTCGTCCGCGTGGGTGGCGCGGCGGATGGGCGCGACGGTGCCGCAGCAGTGGCTGGTGGGCGCGCTGCTCGTGCTGTCGCCCACGCTGCTGGCGCGCATGAGCATGGCGCACGAAGCGCTGTGCGCGCACTGGACCCTCGTGCTGCTGGTGGGGCTGAACCTGATTCCGCAGCGGGACGCGCGCGAGGCGAAGCAGGCGCTGGGCATCGCGCTGGGGCTGTGCGTGTTCGCCGCGGGCGTGCACCCTGTAATTACCGCCATGGTGCTGTCGCTCGCGCTGGCGCTGTGCATTCGGACCGCGCTGGAGCGGCGGCTGCCCTGGCGGTGGCCGCTGCTGGGCGCCGTGGTGAACGTGGGCGTGGTGCTGGTGCTGTTCTACGTGCTGGGCTACCTCGGCACGGTCCGCACCCTGGGCGCCGACGCCTTCGGTGGGTTCTCCGCGGACCTCCTGGCGTTCGTCAATCCGCTGGGCTACCGAGACTCCTGGTCGCGCTTCCTGGGGGCGCTGCCGAGGCAGGGCGCCCAGTACGAAGGCTTCGGTTACCTGGGGCTGGGCGTGCTCTTCGCGCTCTGGACCGCGCTCATCCTGCTCGTGCGGGACGCGCCGCTCGTCGCGCGGCAGTGGCGCAGGCTGGTGCCGGTGGGGCTGGTGGCGCTGGGCCTGGGCTTCTTCGCGCTGTCCTCACGCATCACCCTGCAAGGCGAGTTCATCGCGGACCTGACGGGCCTCTACGCGCCGGTGATGCGGTGGGTGGAGCCCTTCCGTTCCTCCGGCCGCTTCGTGTGGCCGCTGTACTACGTGCTGGCGCTGGGCTCCGCGCTCGCGCTCATCCGCCTGCCCCGGCCCACGGTGGCGCCGTCGCTGCTGGCCCTGGCGCTGGTGCTGCAAGCCTTCGACGTGAATCTGGGGCGGGGTCATCAAGCGAAGGAAGGGCCGGCCTGGAACACACAGCCGTCCGAGGCGCTGCGCGAGGCCGCCGTGGGACGCAAGCACCTGGTGCTCTACCCGCCGCAGATGCATGACGGCTCCGGACGGGGCTGCCGCGCCGGGCCCATGGACTTCCACCGCTGGGCCTATCGCGCCTACCTGCTGGGGCTCACCTTCAACAGCGGCTATGTCGCGCGACTGGATGACGCGCGCGCGCAGCCCTACTGCCTGGGGCTCGACGACGATGTCCGGGCGGGCAGGCTCGACCCGGAGACCATCTACCTCTCCATTCCGCAGCGGCTCCATGAGTTCCGCGCCATTCGCGGTACGCGCTGTGTGCAGGAGGAGCGGCTGTGGATGTGCGTCCTGGAGCAGGCGCCCGCTGCTCCGCTGGAGCACGCCTCGCCCTGAGTCCGGAGGGAGGACAGGGGGCGCGAGAGGGGGTATGGAAGGTGCGTGAGCGCTTCCTCTTCTCGCGGCATCCTCTTCGACCTCGACGGCACGCTGGTGGACTCGCTGCCGGACATCATCGACAGCTTCCTCCACGCCTTCGGGCACCTGGGGCTTCCGGCGCCGACCTACGAGCAGGTGCGTGCGCTCATCGGCCACCCGCTGGACTGGATGTACAGCCAGTTCGAGCCGGACCACGTCCCCGCGTTGTGCGTGGCCTACCGTGAGCACTACCCGCTCAACTTCCACCGGCGCTCGCGGCCCTACCCGGGCGTGGTGGAGGTGCTGCGCGCGCTGCGCGAGCGGGGTTACCTGCTGGCGGTGGCCACCACCAAGCGCCCCGACATGGCGCGCAAGTTCGTGGACGCCATGGGCCTGGGCTCGCTGCTCCACCACGTCCAGGGCACGGATGGCTTTCCGCACAAGCCCGCGCCCGACGTCATCCACCACGCGCTGGCGGCCCTGGGCACGGGCGGGCTGTGGATGGTGGGGGACACCGCGCTGGACTTGCGCGCGGGGCAGGCCGCGGGGCTGCGGACCTACGCCGTCACCTGGGGCACGCATCCGGTGGACGTGCTCGCGAGCGCCTCACCGGACGAGCTTCAGCCGGACCTGCAGCGGCTCCTGACGCACCTGCCGCCACTGGCGTGACAGCGGGCCTCTTCGGGGGATGAAGCCAGCGCACGGGCCACCTGGACTGCGGGGGGCAGGGCCTCGGGCGCTGGCCTCAGGTCGCGCTCAGTCCGCCGCCATCCCCGGGCACTTGCCCGTGTCCAGGTACTTCGCGTTCCGGTGGATTTCGGAGCTCAGCTTGTCCTGCCGGGCCGGGTCGACGGCGGTGTAGACGATGACGACGCCCTCCGGTGAGTCATGCACGCTGGCGATGGACGGCACCGACGGCGCGCCCGCGGAGCCCGGCTCCTCGCGGCCGCCCATCTCGTTGTAGTCCACGCCCGGTGGCTGGGCCATGCCGCTGCCGCCCGTGCCGTGCTCCTGCTGGAACTGCATCATCCTCCGGCTGCGTTGCTGGAGGTCCGCCACCTTGTCGGTCTCCGGCGTGACGATGATGAGGGCCACGCCCTCCGGGATGTCTTCCGCGCGGGCCTGCGCGCCGGACACGTCCATGGGGCAGTCCGTTTTCATCTCCGCCTGCGCGTTGGGTGGCAGGCCTTCGTTTTGCCGTGGCATCTGCTGCGCCGTGGGTGGCATCCCGCCCTGGGATGTCTTGGCATTTCTGGAGCAGCCGACCGAGAAACACATCACCGCCGAGGCGGCCAGCGCCGCCGGGAACCTGAATTTGGACATGAGCCCCCCTTTGCTGAAAGTCCTGCGCGCAGAAGGTGGGGAGCGGTGCGCGGCGGTGGCAATACGCACTGACGTACCAGAGGGCCAGCCTCGGGGCCGATGCGCGTATTCGCGGCGCGACGGATGCGGCCTCGGTTCACGTCAGCCGCGAGACATCCTCGGGCGTGTCCACGTCATCGCCACCCCCGGGCAGCGGGACGTCCACCACGCGCGAGGCCACGCGCGCAATCACACCGCGCGCGCCCTGGCCCGGGCTGAGCGCCTCCAGCTCCGGGAAGACTTCACGCGCGAAGAGGGCGGGTACGCCTCGAGTGTCCTCGTAGGCGGAGGCCACCACGGACGCACGAGTCCGTTCAAAGGTATCCAGCAGCGTCCGCAAGTGCGCGGCATCCACGCGAAGCTGGTCGCACAGCAACACGAGCACGGCGTCCAGCGCGGGGGGCTCCATCTCCCGCAGCGCACGGAGTCCCGCGCGCAGGGAGCCTCCAGGGCCCGCGGCCCAGTCCGCATGGTCCACGGTGCGCACGGCGAGGCCCGTGAGCTCCGCTGAGACCGCATCCCGCGACGCGCCCAGCAGCACCACCACGGGGCCGCACCGCAAGGAGGCCGCGGCCTCGGCGGCGCGCCGCACCAGCGTCGAGCCCTGGTAGCGCACCAACTGCTTGGGGTGGCCCAGCCGGGAGGAGCCGCCCGCGGCCAGCAGCACCACGCCCACCGTCATGCGAGCCTCCGCACTGGCGGGGGCGCGGCGGTGTGGATGGGCGCGCGCCGCTCGCGAAGCTTGCCGCCCTCGCGTCCGGCGACCACTGCTTGGAGCTCGGCGATGATGGACAGGGCGATTTCCTCCGCGCCTTCCGCGCCCAGGTCCAGGCCCACGGGCGCGTGCAGCTTCTCCAGGTGCGCGTCGGTGGGCGGGGAGGGCAGCTCCGCGAGCAATCGCTCTATGCGCGAGCGAGGTCCCAGCACGCCCAGATAGCGCAGGGGCCGTGGGAGGAGCTGCGCCAGCAGCTCGCGGTCCTGCGGCAGGCTGTGTGTCATCAGCACGGCCAGCGCACGAGGCGGCAGGGGCACCGCACTGGGCGCGTCCGGGGCCTTCGCCGATACCACCGCATGGGCCTGGGGAAAGCGGCGCCACAGGGCCTGCGCGGGCCGGTCCGCCACCACCGTGACATGCCAGCCCAGGGCCGCGGCCTGGTTCACCACCGGGGCCACGTCGAAGCCGCTGCCGAAGAGCACCAGGGGATGGGGCGGCTCCACGACTTCCACCAGCACGTCCGCGCCGCCGCACGGGCCACTCCACGTCCGGCCCGTCTCCAGCGCCTTGCGTGCGGCGTCGCGCACGGCGTCTCCCAGTGCGCCGGAAAGCTGGCCCGCTTCGGTGCCGTCATCGCGGAGCTTCAACCGGGAACCCACGGCGTCCGCGGGGCCCCGGTACACCGTCGCCACCACCGCCCGGCGTCCCGCTTCCCGCGCCTCGGCGGCGAAGGAGAGGGCCTCGCCCGCGCCCGCCTCCCAGCGCTCCAGCAGCACGTCCACCACGCCGTTGCAGCCCAGCGCGAAGGAGAAGGCGCCTTCGTCCTCCGCGGTGTCGCTGGTGGAGTCGTAGCGCAGCAGGCGGGGCCCGGTGGTGGTCCAGAAGAAGGCCTTGCGGACGACGTCGGCCTCCAGACAGCCGCCGCTGATGCCGCCCGCGAGCCATCCGTCCTCGCTCATCAACATCCGCGCACCCGGCCGCCGGTAGGCGGAGCCCGATACCTCGACCACCGTGGCCAGGACCAGGGGGCCGCGAGCTTGTGCGCGCGCGCGGAGGATGGCGTCCAGGTCCTTCATGTCTCGTCGTCCTTGGTGGGGGTGACTGGAACGCGACGAGAAACTGTAGTCGGCGCCATTCCATCCCGGCCAGTGACGTTCTTTCGCGGGAGTGCCCCGGGGCGGGCCTGGGGGCGACACTCGACACTCGCGGCGACTGGATGAATCCTCGCGGCTGGGGTGTAGTTCCCATCCGCATGCCCGTCCTGCGTTACGCCTTCACCCTGAATGCCGTGCGAGAACTCGGCCGTCTGGCTCCGGACATCGCCCGGGCACGGGCGGAGGCGGCTCTGGACACGAGCCTCCTGCACATCCGCGAAGCCTGCACGGCCGCGCTGGGCATGGAGTTCGACACACTGGTGTGCTTCGACGCGCGCTCCGTGGTCCGCTTGTTCTCACACGCGGAGCAGGCCCGCATCCTGGCCCGGCTGGTGGACGAGCGGGCACGCACGCTGGCGCGGCTGGGCCGCTACCAGGAGGCGCTCGAGGACACCGTCTACGCGGGGCAGTTGCTGGCGTGCTCGCGCCAGCGCTTCGGCCTGCCCAAGGATGCACGCGCGGCGGAGACGCTGGAGCGCGAGGTGCCCGAGCTTCGTTGACCCACGCGTCGTGGGCCGCGCTTCACCGGGAGCGCTCGCCACCCGGTGGCGGTTCATCCTCACGGCGCGCGGGCTCGGGTTCCGGCTCCAGTCGCGCCTGTCGTTCGCTGGCTTCCCAGGAGGCCTGGGCATCGCCCGCATGAACCTGACGGGCGGAGTCGTCATCCTGCTGGTCCGTCCACGAGGTGTGGCCCCCCGCGTAGCCTTCAAGGGGACGCGGTCCCCGGTGGGACTCCACATCCAGGTCCTTCTGCTCCTCCTCGCGCAGCCGCCTGCGCTCCTGCTCCCGCTCGCGCTGGTGCTGCCGCTCCAAAATGTCATCCGCCATGGTGGCGTCACCTCCTGCACCAAGGTGGTGTTCCCCCGCGAAGTCGGCAGCGCCGGGCATGGCCACACGCGGCAGGCCGCATGCCCGGCGTTCAATCAACGGGCACCGGGCGCGAGCACGCTCGCGCTGGCGCCTCCTGGCCATGTCAGCCTTCGCGCATGCGCAGCACCACCTTGCCCGTGGCGCGCCGGGCGTCGAACTCACGCAGGGCCTGCGCGCCCTGCTCCAGCGGGAACACCGGGCCCACGACAGGCGTGAGCACACCTTGGTCTGCCATGGCCTCCAGGTCCTTGGCGATGGTGGGCGTCAGGGATGGCTCGTGCAGGAGGAAGCCGCCCCAGGCCACGCCGACCACGTCGATGTTGCGCAGCAGGAGCCGGTTCACCTGGACCTCGGGGATGCGGCCGCTCGCGAAGCCCACCACCAGCAGCCGGCCTTCGGGCGCCAGGCACTTGAGGCTCTTGTCGAAGATGTCGCCGCCCACCGGGTCCACCACCACGTTGGCACCCAGGCCGCCCGTCTTCTCCCGCACCTGCGCGACCCAGTCTCCGGTCGACAGCAGCACCTCGTGCGCGCCGGCCCGCCGGGCGACGTCCGCCTTGCGCGCGTCGCTCACCACGGCGATGACGCGTGCCTGCGCGCCGCGCGCCACCTGCACCGCCGCCGTGCCCACGCCTCCCGCGGCGCCATGGACCACGACGCTCTCCTCCGCCTTGAGCCGGCCTCGCCGGTGCAGCGCGAAGTGCGCCGTGTGGTAGTTCATCACCACGCCCGCGGCCGCCTCGAAGCTCCAGTCCGCGGGGATGGGGAACACCATCTCCGGCTGAATCGCGGCCACCTCGGCGAAGCCGCCCAATCCGAAGCTGAAGGCCATCACCCGCTGCCCAGGCTTCACCGCCGCGCCCGCGGGGGCCTGCCGCACCACGCCCGCCACCTCCACGCCCGGAATGAAGGGCAGGGCGGGCTTGAGTTGGTACTGCCCCCGGGTGAGCAGCAGGTCCGGAAAGCTCACCCCGGCCGCCACCACGTCGATGAGCACCGAGTCCCCCGCCTCGGGCTCGGGCACGTCCACCAGTTGGAGCCCGTCAGGGCCGTCCAGCCGCTGTAGCTGCAATGCGCGCATCGTTGCCTCCCGGACAGGAAGCGTAATGGCCAGCCACGGCGATGCCAGTGTTGCCTCACGCGCGCGGGCGGACCCCGAGTCCGGCACAAAGTTCACACGACCTGTGGAAAACCGAGGCCCGCCTGGACGACCTGTCACGTCACGTAGAAGGTGGCTCGCACTCGTAGTGGACCTCGCAAGTTCATGAAACTAAAGGATTAATCGTAAATAACCTGAAGTCTAAGAAGAGGATAGAAACTGAAATAATCGCGCAACCTTGAAATACGCGTCATCCCTGTGTCATCGTGCCTCCTAATCTTTCCGCTTAGGAGGATTACATGGTGCAGAAGAGAGTGCGCGGAGCGCTCGGTGTCGCGGCGCTGTCTGTCGTTGTCGGTTGCAACGAGTCCACCCCTGCCCCCGAGGCCGACAAGCCTACGGATGCCGCGAAGGCGGCGATGCTGGAGAATGGCGCGAAGGTCATTCTGACGGACAACCAGAAGGTGGCGCAGTTCGTCACCGGTCTGTCGATTGCTCTGCCGGATATTCCGGCCGCGGGTCCCAAGGCGCTCAATGCGTCCGCGCTGGCCCCGGTCGTCGACGCCGTGGCGCCGACGTTCCGTCTGGAGCCGGGCAACCTGGTCTTCAAGAAGGCGCACACGGACAAGCAGGGTGACAGCCACTACCGCTATTCCGTGAAGCACAACGACATCCCGGTGCTGGGCGGCGAGCTGATCCTGCACGCGCGCAACGGCAAGGTCTTCGCGGCGAACACCAACGTCCGCAGCGACCTGCGCGCCGAGCTGAAGGCGACCATCGCGGGTGAGGTTGCCACGTCCGCGGTGGACTCCGACCGCGAGACGCTCAAGGGCTGGGTCACCGACAAGAACCCGGAGCTGGTGTACTGGCGCGTCGATGACGAGCTGCGCCTGATGTACAAGGTCGTCCAGCACGGCAACAAGGCGGACGGCACGCCTGTTCGCGACTGGGTCCTGGTGGACGCGCGCAACGCGGATGTGATGCTGCGCATCCCGCAGATCAAGGAGTCCCTCGACCGCCGCCTCCACAACGGCAACAACACCACCACCCTGCCGGGTCCGGTCGTTCGCACCGAGGGCCAGGCGCCGGTGGCGGACCCCGTGGTCAACACCAACTACGACCACCTGGGCACCGTCTACGACTGCTACAACACCCTGTTCGGTCGTGACTCCATCGACAACGCGGGCGGCACGCTCATCAGCACCGTGCACCACCGCGTCAACTACGTGAACGCCTTCTGGGACGGTACCCAGATGGTGTACGGCGATGGCGACGGCGTGACGGCCACCAACCTGGCCAACTCGCTGGACGTGACGGCGCACGAGCTGACCCACGCCGTGACGGACAACGAGTCGGACCTCATCTACTCGGGTGAGTCCGGCGGCCTGAACGAGTCGATGTCCGACGTGTTCGGCGCGGTGTGCGAGTGGTACGGCGACGGCGCGGACGAGGTCTCCCCGCGTCACTGGCTGATTGGCGACGACGTGTGGACCCCGTCCATCCCGAACGACGCCCTGCGCTACATGAACGACCCGGCGCTGGATGGCGACTCGCTCGACCACTACCACAACTACGTGCCCGGTACCGGCGTGCACTACAGCTCCGGTATCTCCAACCTGGCGTTCTACCTCCTGTCGCAGGGTGGCACGCACCCGCGTGGCAAGAGCACCATCGTGGTGGCGGGCATCGGCATCGAGAAGGCCGCGCAGATCTTCTACAAGGCCAACACGTTGATGGTGCCGACGTCCAACTTCGAGGCCGCGAAGACCATCTCTGAGCAGGCCGCGGCGCAGCTCGGCTACGACGCCGCCACCATCGAGTCGGTGTCGAACGCGTGGAAGGCCGTTGGCGTCAGCGTCCCGGTTCCGCCTCCGCCGACGGACCCCATCGTCAAGGACACGCCGGTCGTCGTGTCGGGTGGCGCCAACGAAAAGAAGTACTTCGAGGTCACGGTGCCGGAAGGTGCCTACAACCTGCGCTTCACCCTGTCGGGTGGCACGGGTGACGCCGACCTGTACGTCCGCTACAACAACGCGCCCACCACCGCGCTGTACGATTGCCGCCCGTACGCCGGTGGCAACAACGAGGTCTGCACCTTCGCGGCTCCGCAGCACGGCAAGTGGTACGCGATGGTGAACGGCTACCGTGCGTACTCCGACGCCACGCTGACCGTGACCTGGGAGGGTGGCTACGTCCCCATCGAGAGCGGCATCGCCGTGGAGAACCTCTCGGGCGCGGCGGGCTCCTCGCAGGTGTTCATCCTCGACGTTCCGGAGCGTCGCCCGGGCCAGGGGAAGAACAACATCTACATCCAGACGGGCGAGGGCACGGGCAACCCCGACCTCTACGTCAAGCGCGGTGGCGCCCCGACGCACGCGGACTACGATTGCCGCAGCGTGAAGGACCACCAGTCGGAGAAGTGCAACCTCATCAACGCTCCGGCTGGCCGCTACTACATCGAGGTCTACGGCGCGAAGGATGGCTTCGAGGGCATCGTCCTCATCGGCTCCTTCCTCGAGCCGCTGCCCAAGTAGTCTGAAGTGACGGCGCGGCCTTGAGCCGCGCCGATGAGGCCCCGGGTGCTCCGCTTCACGCGGCGCCCGGGGCTTCGTGCTTTCTACGGCGTGGGGCCGGGGAGGATGACGCGCAGGCAGCTCTCCCACGCGTGCACGCCCCGGTACTTCCACTGCACGGGGTAGCCCAGCGACACCTCTTCGAAGCGCACGCCGTCACGCCACAGCGTCGCGGGCATGTGGAGGTGGCCGGAGACGACGACCTCCGCGCGGTAGCGGGTGTGCCAGTCCTCCGTCTGCTTCGTCCCGCACCAGATGGAGAAGCGGGGGATGCGCGGCAGTCGCACGTGCTCGTAGCGCAGCGGGTAGTGGTTGACGAGGACGGTGGCGCAGCCCGGGGGCAGGGCGTCCAGCCGGGCCCGCGTGGCTTCGACGCGCGCGGCGCACCAGGCGGCGCGGCTGGCGTGGGGCTCGGGGTGCAGCAGCACCTCGTCGGTGCACAGCAGGTCATCCTCCCAGGCCCACTCCAGCGCCTTGTCCGCGGGCACATGGTCCGGGCGGAACGTGTAGTCGTAGCCCAGGAACATGGGGACGATGACGCGCTCGGGGCCCGGGCCGGGCCAGCGAGGGTAGGGGTCCTCCGGCGTGAGGGCGCCGTAGCTGCGGCACAGGCTCACCAGCCGCTGGTAGCGCGCCTCACCCTTCAGTTGCGGCTGCTCCGACGGCATGGTCCACAGCTCATGGTTGCCGGGCACCCAGATGACCTGGCGGAAGCGCTGGGTGAGGGTGCTCAGCATGAGCTCCATCTCCGCCAGCGTCTCGCCCACGTCCCCCGCGACGATGAGCCAGTCCTCCGGATGGGCCGGAAGCGCCTGGAGCGCCAGGCGGTTGTCGTTGTGGCGCAAGTGCAGGTCGCTGATGGCGTAGAGCTTCATGGCGCGTCGAGCGGGCACCTTAACGCGGGCTTCCCATCGATGCTGCACCGATGCCCAGCATCCGCAGCAGGGCATGTACCTCCGAGGGTGGCGCGGCGCGGTCCATCCAGGTGATGTCCCGCGCCAGGGGCGGCATCACCGCATGTAGCGCGCAGGCGGTGCGGGGGTGGCTCGCACGCACCTGCTCCAGCAGCCCCAGCCCGTCTCCGTCCGGGAGCAGATCGCCCGTCACCACCACGGACGGCGCTTCTTCCTTCACGAGCGCGAGGGCCTCCTCCACGCAGCGGGCGAAGCGCTTCCCGCCGGGTAAATCCCTCACGAGACGCCGCAGCGCCGCGAGTGAACGTGGGTCTTCGTCCACGAACAAGAAGGTCAGCATGGTCTTCGCGCCAGCAGGGTGAGACCTGTGTGGTTGGCCAAACGCACGAGGTTGCCTACCTACAAGACTACTCAGGAAGTTCTTGGATGCCAACCTCTCAAGTCATATCGACATGTGCGGACCCGCTAGGTTAACGACCCATGGAAAAGACTCTCGCATCCCGCCTTGGCGGAGCGGCTCGCCTTGCTCGGACCCGACTGAACCTGACCCAGGCCGACGTGGCGGAGCGCATTGGCATCGCGAGCGAAGTCTATGGCCGGCTCGAGCGCGGCCACATGCTGCCGAGCATCCAGACGTTCCGCAGGTTGTGCACGGTGCTCTCCATCTCCGCGGACGAGGCGCTGGGCCTCAAGCCGGTGCAGGAGGTGAAGTGGGCCGCCGAGCCGCCCAGTGACTACGGCGAGTCCGCAGAGCTGCGGCGGCTCATGCGCCGGGCCAAGCAGTTGGACCGGACGTCCATTCGGATACTCAGCGTGCTCGCGGCGCAGTTCAGGCCGCGCGGCTGATGCATGTTGCCGGCGGGTGAGCGCGGCGCTCACCGCCCGGGCTCCAGTTTCGCCAGGCGCTCCCGCAGCTTGCGCGCGGAGGGGAAGCCGTTGAAGAGCACCACCTGCGGGTGGGCCTCCAGCGTCTCTCGCTCCGCGGCCTCCTTGGCCAGCGCCCGGTCCACGCCCAGCAGCAGGCCCACGTCCGGCCGCGAGCGCAGCTCCGTCAGCCTCCGGGCCAGGGGCGCCGCATGCCATGCGTGGAAGAGCTCCAGCGCGACTTCTCTCTTGGACTCGCGGTGGCGGAAGGTGAGGTCCGGCACGCACAGTCCGGAGGCGCCCACGTGCCGGGGAAGGGGCGTCAGGTCCAGCTCCCAGGCGTCATCCGCGAAGCCGTCCGCGAGGGAGGCCACTTCCGGAGGAATGTGACCCAGTGCGGCGGGTAGGGGCGAACGCAGTGGGTCCTTGTGGCTGAGCATCAGCGTGGCCTGCCGCCGCGAAGGTTCCACGGTGGCGGTCAGCTCCCAACGCTCCAGCACTGGCACCACGGACAGGAAGGTCGCCAGTTGCAGGCCGTACTTCTTCTGGAGCGCCAGCATGGCCCCGGGGCCCTCCACGTCGAGCGCCCAGTTGTCGTCGTCGCGCCACACCTCGGCCACCAGGCGGCAGAACTTGAGCCATCGGAGCACCTTGCGCACGCGCAGCAGGTCTGGCGCCTGGGCTCGCAGGCGGAGGCGCCGCGCGGACAGCAGGGGGCCCTGCGCGAGCGCCAGGTTGTAGCGGTCCAGCAGGTCCTGGGCGTCCAGCGCCTCGCCGTCCCACCCCACCAGCCGGCGGTGGCCGGGCAGGTCCGAGTACAGCGCCTCTCGGGCCTCGGAAAGGGGGAGGGGGAGCGTCTGGGCCAGCCGTGCCTCGAAGTCCTCCACCGTGGCGTCGGGAGGCAGCGCACGCAGGACCTGCCCCGCCGCCTTGATTCGCTCCCAACGGGCTTCCGTCACGCCGGGCGCGGGCTCATCGAAGAGGAGCCG
The DNA here is from genome assembly GCF_006547355.1 of Myxococcus sp. AB036A. NCBI lineage: Bacteria > Pseudomonadati > Myxococcota > Myxococcia > Myxococcales > Myxococcaceae > Myxococcus > Myxococcus sp. AB036A. The sequence goes on from NZ_VHLC01000055.1 coordinate 53,002, forward strand.
GTCCAACGCCAGCTTCACCAGGCCGCGCGCGACCTTGGGCTTGGTGAAGGCGCCGGCCTTCAAGCCCAGCGACTCCTCGATGTCGTCGCGCTGACCGCCGTGCGAGGCCGCTACCTCCGCGAGCAGGTCCTGGGCGAAGGTCAGCAGTTCCGTGTCATCGCGCTTCACGAAGACGGGGCGCAGGACGCCCTGGCGCACGCGGAAGTTGAGCAGCTCGCGTGTCAGCATCTCAGCCGCCCTCCTGATAGGCGCCGTGCTGGCGTCGCCGCTCGCTGATGCTGCTCTCCGCCGTCTGTGCGGAGCACACCTCGTACAACAGCGCGCGCTTCCCCGGTCGTTTGCGCAGGATGCGCCCCAGCCGCTGCACGTGCTCGCGCACGCTCGCGCTGCCGCTGAGCACCACGCCCACGCGCGCCTCGGGCACGTCCACGCCTTCGTTCAGCACGCGCGAGGTCAGCAGCACCGGCAGTTCCCCGGAGGCGAAGGCCGCCAGCAACGCCTTGCGCTCGGGCACGGGCGTGTGGTGCGTCAGCGCGGGTAGCAGGAAGCGGCGCGCCAGCGTGTACACCGTCTCGTTGTCGTCGGTGAACACGAGGACACGGTCGTCCCGGTGCTCCAGGAGGATGCGCCACAGCACCTCCTGCTTGCCGCTGGACGTGAGCGCAATCCGCCGTTGCTCGCGGTAGGCGCGGTACGCCGCGCGGCCCTCGTCGCTGCGCTGGCTCTGTGCCAGGAAGCGCGCCCACCCGTCCGGCGCGGAGAGTGGCACGCCCAGCCTGCGCACGAAGCCCAGGTACAGCGCGCGCGCCGTGTCGTAGCGCGCCTTTTCGTCGGGCGTCAGCGGGACTTCCACCCGCTTCACTTCGTAGGGCGCCAGGTATTCACCCTGCAACTCCCGGATGTCCGAGCGGTGCACGCGGGGACCCAACAGCTCCTCGCAGACGCGCTCGCCGCCATCGGCGCGCTCCAGCGTCGCGGTGAGGCCCAGGCGGTACGGTGCCAGCGAGCCCTCCGCGATGAAGCGGTAGCTGGGCGCGGGCAGGTGGTGGCACTCGTCGCACACCAGCAGGCCGAAGCGGTTGCCGTGGAACTCCGTCTGCATCGCCGCGGAGTCGTACGTCGTCACCGTCAGCGGCTGCCGGTCATTCACGCCGCCGCCCAGCAGGCCCACTGGCACGGAGAAGTGGCGCGCCAGCACGCCCTGCCACTGCGTCATCAGGTCCAGCGTGGGCACCACCACCAGCGTGGGCCGCTTCACGTGGGCGATGGCGAGCACCGCCAGCAGCGTCTTGCCCGCGCCCGTGGGCAGCTCCACCAGTCCACGTCCGCCCGCGCGTGTCCACGCCTCCAGCGCCTGCTGCTGATGCGGAAAGGGTTGGATGGGCGAGGTGAGCGGCAGCTCCAGCGGCTCGAAGCGCTTCGCCTTGTCTTCGTAGGGGATGCCCAGCTCCCGCAGCCGCAGCACCGCCTCGCGGTAATGCCACGCGGGCGCGCGGTAGACGCCGGTGCGCCCGTCCTTCTGGAAGAGGGCTCGCAGGCGAGCATCTTCCGGCAGCGTGGGCGCGACGAGGGTGCCGCAGTCGAAGTGGAGCTCGGTGGGCGACGGCATCGGCGTGTAGGGACCTAGCCGGTCATCCTGGGTTTCGCCAGTCTCATTGAAGGCCTGGAAGGCAGGCTTGCAGGCATGCGCTGTTCACGGTACCCAACGCGCGGCATGCGTTTCATCTCGCTCGTTCCGATGCTGTGTGGCCTGGCGGTCGTGGCCCAGGCTGGTCTCAACCGTCGCTTCGGGGGCCAGTGGGGCCTGATGAGCGCCGTGCTCTTGAACATGGTGGTGGCGACGGTGGCCACCTTCGCGGTGTACTTCATCGTGCGCACGGTGCCGGCGCTCTGGCCGGAGGCCGCGGCGGGCCAGGGCCGCTTGAGCGACTTCACGCCCTGGCACCTGTTGCCGGGGTTGTGCGGCGTCATCATCGTCCTGGGCATGCCCTTGGCCATGAGCCGCCTGGGGGCAGTGCAGTCCGTCCTGCTGCTGATGGCGGCGCAGCTCCTCACCAGCCTCGTGTGGGATGCGATGGTGGAAGGCCGCCCCGTGACGTTCCCTCGGGTGCTGGGCTCCGGGCTCGCCTTCATCGGCGCCACCATCGCCGTCTGGAAGGGCTAGATTCAGCTGCAAGATGCGCCGGGTCCTCATCGTCAGTCCTCACGCGCCTTCGCGCGAGCTGTTGCGCCGTATCCTCGAGGCGCCAGACCTGGCCATCTCCGTCACCGGGGATGCGGACGACGCCTTCGCCTCGCTGACGTCCCGGCCTCCCGCGCTGGTGGTGGTGGACGTACGCCGCCCGGATGAGGACCACCCGCTCTTCCTGGGCTTGCTCCGCAAACGTCACCCGACGCTTCCCGTCATCGCGCTCGTCCCGGGCAGGCTGCGCGTCTTCGACGGGCGGCACGAGCGTGTGCTCGAAGCCCACGGTGACACCGCCGAGTCACTCCATCAGATGCTCGTCTCGCTTCAACAGGCCATGCACGAGCTGCTCGCCCAGGACCTGCTCCGGCTGTGGCGCCCACCTGTCGGGCGCGCCTGAAGGGCTTCGTCGTCGCTTCAACAGGGGGCCGGTACGCCGGGACAGGCTGTTCGGCCCGCGAACGTAGTTTTTTCCGGCCGCCGTCCGGCTCCGCTTGCGCCCCCTGGCTCTGCTTCCTTGTAAGCCGCTGAAATGATTCGTGTTCCGTGCTCCGGCTGGCACGGCACGGCGAATGCTATGGCGTTGGGCACGGTGCGACGCGGGCCGGCGGATGGGGAGGGTTGGCGGG